>JAYVWX010000322.1:0-2681 GCA_043785715.1 Novosphingobium sp.
CCGGAATCGGCCGTTTCGCCGCTGGCGCGATGTTCCTGGTACAGCTTGATTACTGCCGCCGCCGTTTCTTCGATCGAGCGCCGCGTCACGTCGATCACCGGCCAGCCGTTATCGCCGAACATCCGCCGGGCATACTGCACTTCCTTCGCCACGCGCTCCTGATCGACATAGTCGGTGGCGGGCGACTGGTTGAGCGACAGCAGCCGGTTGCGCCGCACCTGCACCAGCCGTGCAGGCGCGGTGGTCAGCCCCACCACCAGCGGGCGTTTCAGCGCGAACAGTGCAGGCGGCGGCGGACTTTCCACCACCACCGGGATATTCGCCACCTTGTAGCCGCGGTTGGCGAGGTAGATGCTGGTCGGCGTTTTCGACGAGCGCGAAACCCCGGCCAGCACGATATCCGCCTGCTCCCAGTCCTCCCACGCGACGCCGTCATCATGCGCGATAGTAAAATGGATCGCATCGACCCGCGCGAAATAGGCATCGTCCAGCATGTGCTGGCGGCCGGGGCGCGCGGTGGCCTGCTGGCCCAGCATGTCTTCGAGCATTGCGGTCACCGTATCGAGCGCCGGCACCGTCGGCAGGCCCAGCGCCCGGCAGCGGTCTTCGAGCCGGGTTCGCGTTTCGGCATTGACCAGCGTAAACAGCACCAGCCCCGGGTTCGCGGCAATTTCGGCCAGGATCCGGTCAAGGTGCTGCTGCGAGCGGACCATCGGCCAGAAATGCCGGATCACGTCGGCATTGTCGAATTGCGCCAGCGCCGCCTTGGCGATCATCTCCAGGGTCTCGCCGGTCGAATCCGACAGGAGATGAAGGTGCAGCCGCGTCATCAGGTGCTTTCAGCCAGCCAGGGATCGGCCAAGGGATGTCCTGTGGACAGTGGGCCGCATAAACCACGGGAGAGGCGGGCTGACAACTTCCCACCCGGATTCGCTCACCACTACCGGCCGCCATTGTGGCATTTTGTGGACAGTCCGGGCCGGTTCCCCACAGGCTGGGGACAAGCGGGATAACTCTTCGTTGACGCCCTTCGACCGGGAGTCGCATCGCGCCGCCCCCTGTTCAGGCCGGGACAAATCGGGCAAGGGCGCACAATCCCCGGTTTCCACAGGGCCAACAGCTCTCAGAATCCTTTATTAAAGACTCTATTTAGTTGGATTGGACCCGACCGATGCCCGGTCTCCTCCTCGATACCCTGCGCGGAACCAATGGTTCCCGGCGACCAGTCTGGCTGATGCGCCAGGCAGGGCGTTATCTCCCCGAATACCGCGCATTGCGGGCGGAAAAGGGCGGATTCCTCGCACTGGTCTATGATCCCGCTGCCGCCGCAGAGATCACCCTCCAGCCGCTGCACCGGTTCGGCTTCGACGGCGCGATCCTGTTCTCGGATATCCTGATCGTCCCCTACGCGATGGGCCAGGAGCTCGAATTCCTCGCCGGCGAAGGCCCGCGCATGTCGCCCCGCCTCGTCGATACCGCCCTCAATGCGCTCACAGCCGTGCCACAGCGTCTTGCGCCGATCTATGAGACCGTGGCGAAGGTCCGCGCCGCATTGGCCCCTGACAAGACCCTGCTGGGCTTTGCCGGCAGCCCGTGGACGATCGCCACCTACATGGTCGCCGGCGAAGGCAGCCGCGATCAGCATCAGACCCGCGCCTATGCCTACCGCGACGCCGGGGCCTTCCAGGCGATCATCGACGCAATCATTGCCGTCACCGTCGATTACCTCGCAGGCCAGGCCCGCGCCGGCGCTGAAGCCGTCCAGTTGTTCGACAGCTGGGCCGGCAGCCTTGCCCCCGCCGAATTCGAACGCTGGGTGATCGCCCCCAACGCCGCAATCGTCCGCCAGCTGCGCGCCCGCTGCCCCGATTTGCCGATCATCGGCTTCCCCAAGGGCGCGGGCGAAAAGCTGCCCGCCTATGCCCGCGAAACCGGCGTCGATGCGGTCGGGATCGACGAAACGATCGACCCGCTGTGGGCCGCGCGCGAACTCCCGGCCGGTCTCCCTGTGCAGGGCAACCTCGATCCGTTGCTGCTGCTCGCCGGATCGGCCGAACTGGAAACGCAGGCAACCCGCGTGCTGGAGGCCTTCGCTGACCGTCCCCACGTGTTCAACCTCGGCCATGGTATCGGCCAGTTCACCCCGCTCGAACACGTCGAACGGCTGTTGAAAGTGGTGCGGGACTGGGAAGCGCGGCGCTAAAAGCCATCTCCCATCGGGAAGAGGGGCTGCGGCAGCAGGACTAGGCAGAGAAGCTGCAAGGGCCAGCGCCCTCGCGCTCCCCGGATGTCTTTCAGCGTGAGATTTTACCTGATTTCGCTGCGACGTGCCGCCGGACTTTTGCAACCCCGGATTGCTTTGCTTTCCCGGCCCATCGCGCGTAAGGGCTGGCCATCACCGTGCCGATTTTCGCACCCGGTGACTGAGAGACCATGCGTGCTCCCGCGGAAGTGGAGCGCCGAAATGGATCTCAACCAGCTGCTATTTCATCACCAGGTCGCGTTGCTCGACGCCGCCGCTTCGACGGGGTGCATCGCATGAGCCGGGCAATGAACATCCAGCTGCCCGAGGCGGAAGTGCTGGGCAAGTGCCAGAAGGCCGGCGTCTCGATCAGCGCGATCGAGCCGCTGCCGTCGGGCGGCACGCACCTCGTCTGCACCACCAGCGAAGGGGCCGAGCA
>JAYVWX010000323.1:0-2944 GCA_043785715.1 Novosphingobium sp.
CTGCTGCTGTTGGTGCACCAGAGCCCCCGTTCAAGCGGCGAATATGAAGAGCTGATGCGCGTCTGGGGCACGCACTTCACCTGTATTGCGCCAGATACGCCCGGTTTCGGCCAGTCCGAGCCGCTGGCCCGGCCGACTCCCGATATCGACGATTATGCCGATGCGCTGGTTGAATTCATTGGCGCATTGGGCGTCGAGCGGATCCCGGCCTATGGCTTCCATTCGGGCGCGATTATCCTGATTACCGCGCTGAAGCGCCATCCGGCCCGCTTCACCGGGATCGCCGCAGGCGGCTATGCTGTGTGGAGCGATGCGGAGCGGCAGGCTTTCGGGGCCAACTATACCCCACCGTTTTTGCCCAAGGCATATGGCGAACATCTGGTTTGGGGATGGAACAGGATTCTCGAGCAGGCCTGGTTCTTCCCGTGGTACGATGCCCGCCCCGAAACGCGCATGGCCAATGCCCACGACGATCCCGACAAGGTGCATGAGATCATTCTCGAGATTCTCGATGCCGGCGATTCGTTTCGCCTGGGTTATGCAGCCGTGCTGCAGGCACCGCGTGACATTCCTCCGCCGGACGCGGAAGTCGCTCCGGTGCTGATCATCGCCTACGACGGCGACCCGCTTCAGACGCACATCGACCGACTGGGGCAACTTCCCAAAGGCTGGGAGGCCCGCAAGGCGCGCAGCCCCGCCGAACAGCAGGATGCCAGTCTCGCTTTTCTGCAGACACTTGCCCCGACCCATGGCGAACCGAACGCCGACACCCACCAGGGCTTCCTCTCGATCCGCACCGCGCAATTCGCTGGCCAGATCCATTGGCGGCGGGCTGCCGACGGGGCTGAACCAGTTCTGCAGGTCCATGGCCCGGGACAGGCGCTCGACTGCCTGATGCTGACCGGCACTGGCATCGATCTGCCGGGACACGGGTTATCGGGCGGCTGGGATGGTGCCCCGCCAAGCGATTGGGCTGCCTGGCAGGCGGTGATCAGGGCCTGCGCGGATGCGCTGAGCCTGTCCGAAATTGCCCTCCCCGCGGCGTCGCTCGGCGAGCCTGCCCAGCTCTTCCCCAATCTCGCTCCAGACCGCTTCGGCAGCTATCTGACACGCGCCTGGGCCATCGTGCGGGCGCGGCATTTCTTCGCCCCGTGGTATCAGGCCTGCGCCGCGAACGCACTTGCCTTTGATCCCGCCGTCCTCGCGCCCGAGCGTCTGGCCGTCGAACATCGCGCCCTGATCCGCGCCAGCGCCGCGCGCGAGCTGGCGATGGCACTTGCTGGTCGGTGAGCCCCGCACGATAATGTCGCGGCTGGAGCATTGGCGATGGGCCTGACGCTGTTCGACAAGATCTGGGACGCGCACCGGGTGGCAGACGCCCCCGGCGGCACCGCGCTGATCGCAATCGACCGGGTTTTTCTGCACGAACGCACCGGCGCTGCTGCACTCAAAAGCATGGCGGCGTCGGGTCGTTCAGTTGCCGATCCGGCGCGTGTGTTTGCGATGATGGACCACATCGTCGATACGCGTGCCAATCCTTTGACCGGGCTACGCGGCGACCAGACGCTGATGCCCGGCGGACAGGCCTTCATCACCGAAACCCGCGAGGCCGCGCAGGCCGCCGGGATCACCCTGTTCGATGTCACTGACCGCGACCAGGGCATCGTTCACGTCGTCTCGCCGGAACTGGGGATCGTGCTTCCCGGTCTCACACTGGTCGCCCCCGACAGCCACACCTGCACACAGGGTGCCTTCGGCGCATTGGCCTGGGGGATCGGTTCGAGCGAGGCGGAGCATGCCATGGCCACCGGCGTGCTGCGGCTGGCCAGGCCGCAATCGATGCGCGTGACATTTTCCGGCGCGCTTGCCCCCGGCGTCACCGCCAAGGACATGGCACTCGCGCTGATCGCTGGCCATGGCGCAGGCGGCGGCGCGGGCCACGCGATCGAATTTGCCGGGGAGGCAGTAGCCGCGCTCGACATGGATGCGCGCATGACGGTGTGCAACATGGCAACCGAGTTTGCGGCCTTCACCGGAATCATCGCGCCCGATGAGCGGACGTTTGCCTATCTGGCCGGTCGGCGCTATGCTCCGGCGGCCTTCGATGCACCTTATTGGCGCGGACTATGTAGCGATGCCGATGCAGTGTTTGACCGCGAGATCGGCTTCGATGCGGGGGAAGTCTCGCCGATGGTCAGCTGGGGTACCAGCCCCGAACACTGTATCGCCATTGATGCGCCGATACCGCAGGGACCAGCGCGTGCGCATGAATATATCGGGCTTGCAGCGGGCGAAGCCCTGCTGGGCACGCCGAATGACGTGGCTTTCATCGGCAGCTGCACCAACAGCCGCCTTTCTGACCTGCGCCGCGCCGCTGCGCTGGTCCGGGGAAAGCATGTGGTGCCGGGGATAAGCAAGGCGCTGGTTGTGCCCGGCAGTTCCGCCGTCAAGCGCGCTGCAGAGGCGGAGGGTTTGGACAAAATCTTCGTCCAGGCCGGTTTCGAATGGCGGGAAAGCGGCTGTTCGCTGTGCTTCTATGCCGGCGGCGAAGGCTTTGCGCCTGGCAGTCGCACCATCAGCAGCACCAACCGCAACTTCGAAGGCCGTCAGGGTCCCGGAATCCGCACGCATATTGCCAGCCCCGAGACCGTTGCTGCCAGCGCCCTGGCCGGCTGCATCGCCGATCCGCGCAAGGCGGTGACGGAAATGGGCGCCGCATGACGCCTTTCACAACCCTCACCGCTGTCGCGGTGCCGCTGCTCTTCGATAATATCGATACCGACACGATCATTCCCAGCCGCGAAATGCGCAGCACCGGGCGGACGGGCCTCGCCGACGGACTATTCGCCCCGTGGCGCTACAGCGATGTCGATCAGCGCATTGCCGATCCAGATTTCCCGCTAAATCGGCCTGAGGCAGCAGACGCGAAGTTGGTGCTCGGCGG
>JAYVWX010000324.1:0-2199 GCA_043785715.1 Novosphingobium sp.
CGTGCCATTCGCGGCCGTCGCAGGGCCATTGGCGTAGACGTTGGTGTAATATTTGTCATAGTCGCCGTAGAGCACGGACGAGGTCCAGTTGAGTGTGTCGGTCAGCTGCCCGTCGAGCCGCGCCTTGACGATATGCGCCTCGAGGCCGGTGCGATTGGTCCCGGGAACGCCGAAAAAGGTGTCGCGGTGGCCGGGCAGCGGTCCCGGCTGGCACGGCGCTGTGCAGGCGAGCGAAGGAATGCCGCGATCCGCCACCCGGTCGTCGTGGACATATTCGTAGGACAGGCCAGCTTTCCAGCCGCCGCCGAAATCCGCCGCGATATGCGGATTGACGGCGTAGCGTTCGCCATCGACGAAATCGCGGTGGCTATCCAGCCGCTCATAATCGGCGTTGATCCGCACCGCGGCTTTGCTGCCGAGGGGCGCGTTGACGTCGGCCGCGATGTCCCACGCACCCAAGGTGTTCACCCCCGCCGCGCCGCCGGCAAAGAAGCGGTCGGCGCTGGGCGCCTTGAGCACGCGGTTGATAATCCCGCCGCCGCCGCCGCGGCCGAAGATCAGCGCATAGGGGCCTTTGAGGATCTCGACCCGCTCGATGTTGTAGAGCCCGCGGTAGTACTGGACGTCGTCGCGGACGCCGTCGAGGAAGAAGTCGGACGAGGTATTCTGCCCGCGCAGGGTGATCTGGTCTCGGTTGCCCTCCCCCTGACCGACCGTGGTTCCCGGCACATAGCGCAGCACTTGAGCCAGGCTGTGCAGCGCCTGGTCGTCCAGCCGCTCGCGGGTGACCACCGCGACGGTTTGCGGCACGTCGAGCAGCGGCGTGTCGGTCTTGAACGCGGTGATCGAATCCTGCGCGAGATAGCCTTCATGGGCGCCGGTGACGACGATCTCGGTGCCCGGGCCGGATTCCGCGGCGAACGTGCTGCCGGAAAACCCCAGCAGAGCGCTGCCAGCCAGCAGTACGGCTCGACTTCGGTTGGAAACGGTTTTCACTTGACCCCCTTGTTGCGAATGATTTGCAATATCGTGTGCCGCTAATGCGAGTCGCTCGCAATGGCAAGGATCAATTTGCCGCCATTTCTGCTTCCCGCTACAAAGCGCGGCCAATCAGGGAGACACAGGCGATGAAAGCGACGATCTGGCATAATCCGGCTTGCGGCACCTCGCACAAAACCCTCGCCATCCTCCAGGAGGCCCCGGGGGTCGATGTGACGGTGGTCGAATATCTCAAGCACCCGCCGACCGCGGAAAAGCTCGCCCAGCTGTACCGCGATGCCGGGATTAGCCCGCAGCAGGGACTGCGGCTGCGCGGCACCGATGCCGAGGAGCGCGGCCTGCCAAGTGCCGATGCCGCCACGGTTCTTCGCGCCATGGCTGCCGATCCCCGGCTGCTCGAACGGCCGCTGGTCGAGACCGACAAGGGCGTGCGGTTGTGCCGGCCGCAGGAGAAAGTGCGGGAGATTCTTTAACCGCCGCGGGAACGCAATCGCCCCTTGAGGCTTGCAAAAGATTAACAAATTTGCAAACGCCGGCAACCGCCCCTTCGTTCCCCTACCCGAGGCACTCTCCCAGCATGACCAGCACACAGCTTACCCGCGAGGCGCTGCCGCAGAGAATGAAACGCCAGATCAAGCAGGCGCTTGGTCCGTGGGGCGTGTTCTTCGAGGGGTTTTTGCAGCACCCGGTGATGGTCGGTTCGATCATTCCGTCGTCTCGCTTCACTATCGACCGGATGCTGGCCCCGGTGAAGTGGGACGAATGCCGCCTGTTTGTCGAATACGGCCCGGGTGTAGGCACCTTCTGCTTGCCAGTGCTCGACCGGCTGCGGCGTGACGGCGAATTGATCGTGATCGACACCAACCCGCTGTTTATCGATTATCTGCGGGCCACCATCCGCGACAGCCGCTTCACCGCGGTGCTCGGCTCGGCCGACGATGTCGAGGATATCGTGGCTGCGCACGGTCATTCCCATGCCGATTACGTGCTGTCGGGCCTGCCCTTTTCGACCCTGCCCGATGGCGTCGGCCCGGCCATCGCGGCGGCGACGCACCGCGTCCTGCGGCCGGGCGGGGCTTTCCTCATCTACCAGTTCTCGGCCTGCGCGCGCAATTTCATCGCTCGCCATTTTTCGCGGATCGACCACGGCTTCGAATGGCGCAACGTGTTGCCGTGCCGGCTCTATTGGGGCTGGAAGGA
>JAYVWX010000325.1:0-4164 GCA_043785715.1 Novosphingobium sp.
GATTTGGTGACCCAAGCCACCCCCCGCAAATCCGACCTCGGCGTCCGCGTGCTATCGGCGGTCGTGATGTTCGCCGTCGCTGGCGCGGCGCTGTGGTTGGGGGGGGGGTGGTGGCTCGCGCTAGTCATGACCGTGGCGCTGGGCGTGTTGTGGGAGTGGCGCGGGCTGGCCTATGTGATCACACCTACGGCATCGGGCCGGGCGGTCTGGATGGTGGGCGGCACGTTGTATATCGGCATGGCGACCGCAATGCTGTTGTATTTGCGGAAACTCGGACTGTCGGATGTGCTGCTGCCCATCACCGCCGTGATCGCGACCGATGTGGGCGCCTATTTCTCCGGCAGGACATTAGGCGGACCGAAGATTGCGCCCCTAATCAGTCCATCTAAGACATGGGCGGGACTAATGGGAGCTGCGGTTGCCGCATCAATGGTCATGATTTCGGAAAACCTTATGGACCACGGAAGCCATTCGGAAGATATGCCGCTTCTCTGGCGACTTGCCATTGGGGTGATCTTGGGCACTGTTCTCGCCATTATCGCCCAAACCGGCGACTTCTTCGAAAGCTGGATGAAGCGCCGGGCAGGGGTCAAGGATTCGGGGCACCTGATCCCGGGGCACGGTGGATTGTTCGACCGCGTTGATGGCTTGTTGGCAGTCCTGTTTGTAATTGGCGTTTTGTACCTCGCCGGGGCTATAGCGACGCTGTGACAATCCGCACGATTTCCATCCTTGGCGCGACCGGATCGATCGGCGCTTCCACGCTGGATCTGATCCGGCGCGAGAAGGACAAATGGCGGGTTGTCGCGCTTACCGCCCATTCCAATTCAGCAGACCTCGCCAAACTCGCCCGGGAATTTTCTCCCGAGATCGTCGTTGTCGCCGACGAGAGCTGCCTGCCCGCGTTGCGCCAGGAGCTCGCCGGGTTGCAAGTCGAGATAGCCGGCGGACAGGTGGCCCTCATCGAAGCTGCGTCCCGCCCCGCCGACATCACCATCGCCGCCATCGTCGGCTGCGCTGGCCTTGCCCCGACGATGGCGGCCATAGAGCAGGGCGGCACCATCGGCCTCGCCATCAAGGAATCGCTGGTTTCCGCCGGCGAAGTACTGACCGCCGCTGTCGCCCGCCACGGCGCGACGCTGCTGCCGGTCGACAGCGAGCACAACGCGATCTTTCAGTGCCTTGCTGGTAACGATGTCGCCAACGTCCGCTGGATCACGCTCACTGCCAGCGGCGGACCGTTCCGTGACTGGTCACACGAACAACTCGCCCGCGCCACTCCGGCACAGGCGGTAAAGCACCCCAACTGGGACATGGGCGCCAAGATCAGCGTCGATAGCGCCACCATGTTCAACAAGGGGCTGGAGCTGATCGAGGCCTTCCACCTGTTCCCGGTCGGACTTGAGCGGCTTCGGATCATCGTCCACCCGCAGTCGATCGTCCATTCGATGGTCGAATACCGTGACGGCTCGACACTTGCCCAGCTCGGACCCGCCGACATGCGGGTGCCGATTGCCTCGACGCTCGCCTGGCCCCTGCGGATGGACACGCCCTGCGATCCGCTCGATCTTGCCGCGATCGGGACACTTACCTTCCGCGCGCCGGATGAAGAGCGCTTTCCCGCCACCAGGCTGGCCCGGCAGGCGGCGGAAGCGGGCGGGGCGGTGCCGGCGGTGCTCAACGCCGCCAACGAAATTGCCGTGGCCGCGTTTCTCGCGGGTCAGATCGGGTTCACCCGCATCGCCGCACATGTCGAGGATGTGCTATGCAGCTACGCGCCGCCCGCGCCGTCGTCACTCGACGAAGTGATAGCCGTCGATGCCGAGGCACGAGTCCGGGCGCGGGCGCTGATGGAGTTTGTCTGACTTGCTCGAATCCCCCTCTCTGTTGATAACGCTGTTTGCGTTCCTGCTGCTGCTCGGCCCGCTGGTGGTGGTCCATGAGCTTGGCCATTATCTGGTCGGTCGGCTGTTCGGCGTGAAGGCCGACGCCTTCTCGGTCGGCTTCGGCAAGGAGCTGGCTGGCTGGACTGACAAGCGCGGCACCCGCTGGAAGTTAGCCGCCTGGCCGCTGGGCGGTTATGTCCAGTTCGCCGGCGATGAGAACGCCGCCAGCATGCCGGGCGGTATGGTGGCCTCGCTTTCGCCCGAAGAACTGGCCAAAACCTTCCAGGTCAAACCGCTGTGGCAGCGCAGCTTGATCGTGCTGGCCGGGCCGGTGACCAATCTGGTGTTTGCGGTCGCGATCTTCGCGGCGTTCAACCTGGCCTATGGCAAAATCGTCGCATCCTCTGAAATCGCGCACTTCGCCGAGAATTCATCGGCCGAGCAGGCCGGTCTCCGGATCGGCGACCGGATCGTGCGCATCGGCGATCACGAAATTACCAGCTTCATGGACATTGCCGAGCGGGTCGCGCCCTACCCGGGCCGCACCGTGAACATTTCGGTGGATCGCGACGGGCAGACGATTCAGCTTCCCGTCAAAATCCGGAATTCGCTGGAGCACGATCGGTTCGGCAACGAGGCGCGCATGGGCCGCATCGGCATCGGCGCGAGCAAGCCTGCGATCGAACCCGTCGGGCCAGTCGAGGCGGTAACGCTCGCCGGCAGCCAGACGGCAGGCATCATGCGCATGATGGTCACCGGCCTGAGCCAGATCATCACAGGCGAGCGGTCGGTTAGGGAGCTGGGCGGGCCAATCAAGATCGCCAAGTATTCCGGGGAGCAGCTAAGCTTGGGCTGGCTCGAATTCGTAGGTTTCGCCGCGATGATCTCGATTAACTTGGCATTCATCAACCTCCTGCCAATCCCCGCGCTCGACGGCGGACATCTGGCTTTCTACGCGGCCGAAGCGGTGCGCCGGAAGCCATTGGGAATACGAAGTCAGGAATGGGCATTTCGTACGGGTCTGGCACTGGTGCTGGCCCTGATGGTGTTCGTTACCCTGAACGATATTGCGACACTCCCGCTTTTCGGGGGCTAGGCGGTGGAGAACTAGGATAGAACGACGCTTTGAGCCGGACAATTGCTTGATTGCCCGTACGCCATCGGGCACAGGGCTCCGGCAATGCGAGGGTGAACGCGCAGTTTAGCCCGGCGGGTAGCGCCGATCACCGTGCCATGTTTGGCGGGTCAAACCTTACAGGACTTCCGTGTTGATTATGGGATTGAGCAATATTTACCGGGATCGAGCCCGCTACGGTCCCAATCTGGTTGTGGCGATGCTGGGCTCATCGATCCTTGCCGGGTTGCCCGGCCTCGCCGCTGCGCAGGACATTGCCGCGCCGGCTGCCGCTGCAACTCGCGTCGCCCCGCCAACCGCAGCATTGCCTGAAGTTGCGCTGACCGCACCGGCTCAAGACATCATCCAGACGATCACCGTAGTTGGCATGCAGCGGCTCGAGCCTGATACGATCCGGTCCTATATCAAGCTGCGCTACGGCGAGCCTTACAGCCAGGTCGCCGCCGATCAGGCGCTGAAGGATCTGTTCGCCACCGAGCTGTTCTCCGATGTCCAAATCCGCAACGATCACGGCAATGTGGTGATCCAGGTCAAGGAAAACCCGGTCATCAACCGCATCGTGCTGGAGGGCAACAAGCGGATCAAGGACGAAAAGATCCTGCCCGAGATCAAGCTCGCCTCGCGCCAGATTTTTACCCGCTCGAAAGTGCGGGCCGACGTGCTGCGGATCATCGAGCTGTACAAGCGCCAGGGCCGCTTTGCCGCGACGGTCGAGCCGAAGATGGTCGCGCTCGAGCAGAACCGGGTCGATATCGTCTTCGAGATCAGCGAAGGTCCCAAGTCCAAGGTTCGCCAGATCAACATTCTCGGGAACCAGGAGTTCTCGGACGGCAGGCTGCGCGGTCAGATGGTGACCAAGCAGGCGCGGCTGACCCGTCTGTTCAGCTCGGGCACCAGCTACGATCCCGATCGGATGGCGTTCGACCAGCAGAAACTTCGGCAATATTATCTGACCGAAGGTTACGCGGATTTCCGGGTGGTCTCCGCCGTTGCCGAGTTGACGCCCGATAAGCGCGATTTCATCCTCACCTATGTGGTGGAAGAAGGTAAACGCTACAAATTCGGCGACGTAAAGGTAGAGAGCCAGCTTCGCGATTTCGATGGCGATGTGCTGGCCAGGCAGCTGCCGATGAAAAAGGGCGA
>JAYVWX010000326.1:0-2397 GCA_043785715.1 Novosphingobium sp.
TTGGTCCGGGCCGCGTCGAGCACGTCCCACACGCTCACGCCAAGCTTGCCGACGATCTGCGCGACTTCGTTCATGAAGGCGATGATGTCGCGCTGGGCGTTCTCGATCACCTTGGCGGCCTCTGCAGCCTTGATCGAGGCAGCGCGAAACACGCCGCCACTGGTGATCGCGTCATAAAGCGTGGCAACGCGTTCAAGTATTTCGGGGGTCTGGCCGGAGACGACTTTGGTGATCTTGTCGATGGTATGTTCGCGGTCGCCGGGGTTGATGCGTTCCGGGCTGTAGCCGAGGAAGAAGTCCTCGCCGCATTTCAGACCTGACACGGCTTCGAGGATCGGCGCGCAGACATCCTCGGTGACGCCGGGATAGACCGTGCTTTCATAGACCACCACTGGCACCCGGCCTTCGGCTCTCGCTGCCGGGAGCATCGCGGCGATGGTCCGCGATGCGGCTTCGACAATGCGCAGGTCTGGCCGGTTGGCCGCGTCGATCGGGGTGGGCACGGTGACGATGTAGAAATCGGATGGTGGACAGCGCAGCGGATCGCTGGTCAGTTTCAGCTTCGAGGCGGCAAGCCGCTCACCCTCGATCTCGCCGGTGCGGTCATGCCCGGCTTCGAGCTCGGCAATCCGGCTTGCGTCGATGTCGAGTCCGGTGGTGTCAAACTGCCGGGCAAAGGCCACCGCCAGCGGCAGTCCAACATAGCCAAGGCCGATTACTGTAAGGCGCAAATCAACAGACAAATTCTGAAATCCTAATCGCTTGGCTGAAGCCCTAAGAGCGCAACGTCCCTATGCGAGAAGGGCGGGGCATTCAACCGCATCCCCAATCCGGCGCCCAAAGCTGCGGCCAGCCATTGAAAATCCCGATTGCCGGATTGACAGCACAAAGACTAGAACCTGCGCAATGAAACGCGTTTTTGACCTTGCCCTGACTTTGCCCGCAGTGCTGGTCTTTGCGCCGATCATCGCCGCTGTGGCTTTGCTGGTGCGCCTGGCGCTTGGTTCCCCCATCCTGTTTCGCCAGTTCCGTCCGGGGCTACATGGCCAAGCTTTCGAGATGATCAAGTTTCGCACCATGTCTGATCGGCGCGGTGCGGACGGCAAGTTGCTTCCCGATGCCCAGCGCCTGGGCCGTCTCGGCCGGTTCCTGCGCGCATCGAGCCTGGATGAACTGCCCGAGCTGTGGAATGTGCTGCGCGGCGAAATGAGCCTGGTCGGTCCCAGGCCGCTGCTAATGGAATATCTGCCACTTTATGACCCGGATCAGGCCCGGCGCCACGACGTGCTCCCCGGCCTGACCGGGTGGGCACAGATTTGCGGACGCAATGCGCTGAGCTGGGATGAAAAGTTTGCCGCCGACGTCTGGTATGTCGCCAACCGCAGCCTCTGGCTCGATTGCAAGATTATCGGACTAACCGTGGTGGCGGTTTTCAATCGGAAGGGTATCAGTGCCGCAGGAGAGGCAACCATGCCTCCTTTCACCGGGAGTGCAAGATGACCCGTGTGCTGGGAATATTCGGGGCCGGCGGCTGCGGTCGGGGGATCGCACCGCTGGCTCGCGCCCAATTCCCCGCTGATCGGGTGGTCTTCGTCGAAGATGAGCCACAGGCAAGCCACTGCAATGGGCATGACGTACTGGCATTCGCACATTTCTTGGAACTCGGGGACAAGGCGATTGCCATCGCGGTTGCCGACCCTGCAGCACGCAAGGACATTGCCGAGCGATGTGTGGCAGCCGGGCTAGGCTTTTATTCCGGGCGTGCTGCCGAAACGGTGATGATGGACGATATCGAGATCGGCGAAGGCAGCCTGTTCTCGCCCTGGACCACGCTGACCAGCAACATCAGGATCGGCAGCCATTTCCACTGCAATCTCTACAGCTATGTCGAGCATGACTGCGTGATTGGCGATTTTGTCACCTTTGCGCCGGCGGTGCGCTGCAATGGCAATGTCACGATTGGTGACGGTGCTTATGTTGGTGCGAATGCAGTTATCCGGCAAGGGCTGACCATCGGGGCGGGCGCGGTGGTTGGAATGGGGGCGGTAGTGATTCGCGATGTGCCGCCCGGTGCGACAGTTGTCGGCAACCCGGCTCGCATTTTGCGCGACGGGCTTTAACGAGAGGCCTGATCAAGCACCTGGGTCACGGCGGCACAAATCCGATCGACGTCCCCGTCGCTGAGCGTCGGATGGGTCAGGAACATCAGGCTGGTCGGGCCTAGTTCGGCTGCAACCGGCAGGCGTTGCGCGGGTCGCCAGCCGGTATTGTCGAAAGCTTTCTCCCGGTAGACTTCGGCACAGCTACCCTGCATCAAAGGCAGGCCTTGCGCCGAGACTTCGCCAACGATCCGGTCCCGATCCCACCCCGGCTTGAGCCCTTCCGGGCGAACATAGG
>JAYVWX010000327.1:0-3728 GCA_043785715.1 Novosphingobium sp.
GCCGCCCAGCTTTACCGCGACGCGCGGATTGCGCCGATTTATGAGGGCACCAACGGCATTCAGGCGGCCGATCTCGTCACGCGCAAGCTCGGGCTGGAGAATGGCGGGGTGCTGGCGGCGCTGATGGCGGACATCGCCGGCGACGCTCAGGATTCCCCGCCGCTGGCCGCCCTAGCCCGGGATTGCGCGGCAATCGGTGAATGGATGGTGGCGAAGGCCAGCCTCGACGACCGGTTGGCGGGCAGCGTACCCTACCTCACCATGTGCGCCGTCGCCGCCGCCGGCTGGCAATTGCTGCGCCAGTCCCGCGCGGCTGGCGCAGCGGGCGTGCCGCCAGGCATTGCGCGCGCCAAACCGGTGGTTGCACGCTATTTCATCGAGCATGTCGTGTCTGAAGCCGCTGGGCTAAAGGCCTCGGCGATGGGCGGGGCCAGTCTGCTCTATGCGCTGGATGCCGGGGCGCTGGCGGGATGAGCGGCAGCGACGATCTCCTCGCGCGGATTGCCGATGCGCTCGACCGCCTCGCGCCGGAGCAGATCGCGCCGACCGACTGGCTGGCGCATCCCGCCTATGTCTGGGACGGTAGCGGCGCGCGGCCCGTCGCGCAAATCCTGGCGCCGCCACTCGAACTGCTGCGCGGCATCGACGCCCAGAAGGCCGCCGTCACCGAAAACATCGCGCGCCTTGCCGCCGGCCACGCCGCGCACGATATGTTGCTGTGGGGATCGCGCGGCATGGGCAAATCGGCGTTGCTGCGATCGGCGATGCTGGCGGCGCAGGATGGCGATCCGGCGCGAATCGCGCTGGTGCAGATTGCGCCCGATGCTTTGGCCTCGCTTGCCGCGCTGTTCACCGCGCTGCGCGGGGTGGATCGCCGGTTCCTGGTGTTCCTCGACGATCTCGGCTTCGAGGACGGTGACAGCACCGGCCCGCGCGCGCTGCGTTCCTGGCTGGAGGGCGGGGTCGAGGCGCGGCCCGGCAATGTCAGGCTGGCGGTGACGTCAAACCGCCGCGCCATCGTCGCGCGCCATCTCAGCGAGCAGGACGACCCGGTCAACCCGCGCGACGCAGTTGACGACCGCCTCGCCCTGGCCGACCGGTTCGGCCTGTCGGTCGGCTTCCACAACTGCAGCCAGGACGATTATCTGGCGATCATCGCCGGTTACGCGCAAAGCCTAGGGCTGAATTGGGAGCACGGCGAGGCGCTCGAATGGTCAAAGCGGCGCGGCGCCCGCTCGGGCCGGATCGCCTGGCAGTTCGTCAACGAACTGGCCGGGCGCGCGGGTATGGCGATCTGACGGCTACTGCGGAACCCGGACATAGTCGTCCTTGAAACCCGCTTCTAACTGCACATTGGGATCGCCTTTCAGCTCTCGCTGCGCCGGCAAGCTGGCAGTCATTACCGGCTTGGGCGCCGCCGAGCGCGCCGCGCCGGGGGCCTGCACCCGCCAGACAACGCCGGCGGTATCGTCGCTCACCAGCAAGGCGCCGGCGCGGTCCCAGGCGAGCCACACCGGGCGGCCATGCGTTTCATTGGCCTTGGCGGTGAGGAAACCGGTCAGCACTGGCTGCGGCAGCCCGAGCGGATTGCCGTTAGCATCGAAAGGAACGAACACCACATCATAGCCGGCCAGCGGCTTACGATTCCACGAACCGTGCCGGGCGACGAAAGCGCCGTTGGCAAACCGCTCGCCCATCACATTGCCGCCCGACGAGAACAGCAGCCCGAGCACACCGGTATGTGCGCCGAGCGCATATTCAGGCTTGCGGGCATACTCGATGAGAAAATCTGGCATCGGATCCTTCACCCGCCAGTCCGGATTGTTCTTCCAATAGACCCACGGCCAGCCATATTGCGCGCCGACCGGCACGGTGGTGAGGTAATCGGGCACGAGATCGGGCCCGAGCAGGTCGCGCTCCTGGACGGTTGCCCAAAGCTCGGCGGTGGATGGATTCCAGGCCATTCCGTTGGGATTGCGCATACCCGCGCCGAACAGGCGGCGGCTGCCGCTGGCGATGTCCAGTTCCCAGATCGCTGCCCGGCCAGCCTCGGCGGCGATGCCCCGCTCGCCGATGTTCGATGCCGAGCCGACCGCAATATAGAGCTTCTTGCCATCAGGGCTTAGCACCAGATTGCGCATCCAGTGATTGCCGCCCCCCGGCAAATCCATGAGCTTTCGCGGCTCTCCGACCAGCGCGGTCGTGCCCGGCGTGAAGTCGAAGGCAAGCACGGCGTCGTGATTGGCGATGTACAGCTTGCCGTTGCCCCAGGCCATACCCGAGGGCGAGGCAAGCCCGGCGGCGCGGAAGGTAAAGCGCTGCTCCGCCGTGCCATTTCCATCAGCATCGCGCAGCAGGATGATACGATTGGCCGAAGGCTCGCCGGCGCCCACCCGGCCCTTGAACAGCTTCATGACGAACCCGGTGATGCCGCCCGGCCCCGTGCCCGGCGGGGCGTTGGTTTCGGCCACCAGCACATCGCCATTGGGCAGGGTGAGCATGGTGCGCGGGTGGCTCAGGCCATCGGCGAAACGGCTGACTGCGAGACCCGGCGCGGCCGTTGGCGCCAATCCGCCGCGCCAGCCGATGGTCTTCGCCAGCCCTATGCTCGGGAACATCTCGGAATCGGGCTCGACCAGCAGCGGTGTCCTGCCCGAGGTTGCCGCGCTATCCAGCTTCGAGGGGTTGCCCCGCATGACCCAGGCGCCCAGCAGCGCCAGTACGAGCAGGAGGATGCCCAGCCAGATAAGCGGTTTGCGCAAGTTTCTGATCATCGCGGTGAGATAGGTGCTGAGACTGTGGGCGGCAATGCCCGTGTGGCTTAGGCAGCAGACAATTTTGGGCTTTGCCCCGGTCTCGGCAGCCCGCCCGGACCCTGCCGATGCCGAGGGAACAGAGGCGTTGGCTGCGCCGGGCCCGACGACGATGCAGGCTTGCGTCTGCACCGAAACGGGACAGCGCGAATTGAGCGCCGCAGCGGCCCTTGGTTCGCCGGGCCGGCCGATGCTAGGTTCCGCGCCAAACCGGATTGCTTCCGGAGCCATAAGGGGAATCCTATGCCGTTACGCCGCTTTGCCCGGATATGGGGTGCGCCAGGCGCGGTTGCTCTGGCATTGGCGCTGGTCCAACCCGTGATCGCAGCGGAGGCGCCCGGGATGCCCGGCATTCCGCAGGTTACCGCCGATCTCCCGCTGCACGCGCCCTCTCTGCCCGGCTCGCCGCCTCCCGCCAGCCCTCCGGATATACGTCCGGTATGGCATGACAGTGGCATCCTTACTCCTGCCGCCGCCGGGATCGATCCGCGCGCGCGCGAGGCGTGGTTATGGGAATGCCGGCGGCGGTCCGCTCAAAACGATGATGAGGGTTGGCGTTCTGGGCATCGCCGTCATCATGGCGCAAACCGCGACGGCGGCTTCCCCCCGGCCTATGATTACTGCGAGGCCTATCTCGACGATTATTACCGCACCTATGCTCAGCCCGGCTACGGCACTAATCACGGCTACCCGGGCCTGACTTTCGTCCAGCCCATGGCAATGGCGCCGACGCAAATTCAGCAGGATTGCCAACCTTGCGAGGAAGAGGTGGAGGAATACGTCCCAGTCGGCACGCGCTCCATTCCCCCGCGCCGCCGCAGCTACCGTCCACTGCCGGACAAGCGAATCAAGGTGAATTGAACAGCAAGAGCGCCGCTTCAAGTTGCGCAGCGCAACTTGCCCCGGCTAAACAGT
>JAYVWX010000328.1:0-19223 GCA_043785715.1 Novosphingobium sp.
TCGAAGGCGAAATCTCATATCACAATGGAGACGAAACAACTTTCATCGCCTCGCCATAGGTCCTTTTTTCAGCAGCCTGTTAGCGGGCAGATGGCGGCATCTCTGGGGCGTATCCCTAAGCGGACCCGGGGAATTGGGAGAGGTAGGAAACATAGAGCGAGCGTGGGCTGACTTTCGCCGCGAGCGGAAAAGCAAATGCAATTCTCGCTTTGCCGGGTCGGGTGTGGTCGCCAAGTCGTATTCTAGCAGCTATCACTATACCCCCTCCCCGCCGGGGAGGGGGACTCACGCCGGTGGACAATCATTGCGCGTCCTTCATGCGGCCTTCGGTGGGCAGGGCATCGGTCGCGGCGAGCGCCTCGAGGCCAAGGCCCAGGCTCAAACCTTCGTGCATCAGGCGCTTGTAGCGTTGGGTGAGCGCCACACGGGTATAGCGGCGCGTCAGCATCGGTTTGGCAGCGATCATGCCGGCGATTTCCATCGCGCGCTGCATCAGTTGATCGGCAGGGACAACTTCACTTACCGCGCCCCATTCCAGCGCCTGCGCCGCGCTCAACTCCTGTCCCATGATCAAGAAATAGCGCCCCCGGTTGGGACCAAGCAGATGCGGCCAGACAATATGCGCGCCGTCGCCGGGCACGATCCCCGACATGAAGTGCGGCGCATCCTGAAAAACCACAGTGTCGCTGGCGATCACAATATCCGACATGACCGGAATTTCCGGGTGAATGCGCGCCGGGCCATTGATCGCGCTGATCACCGGAACCTCGATATCGAGCAAATTGCCCAGCAGACGCCGGCCATCGTAAAACGTAAGGTCCCAGTCCCCCGCAGTACCCAGCTTGAAACTGCCCGCGTTGATGTCCTCGCACCAGCTCGCCCCGGTTCCGGTCATGACGACGACCTTGTTGTCACGGTCCGCGCCGACATCGGTGAAGCAATAGCCAAGCTCCTCATGCGCCTGCGCGCTCCACACGAACGGGCCGCCGTTCGTGTGAAAGCGCATCAGCAGCACGCCATCGGCATCGCGGCTGAGCGCAATGTTTTCGTACCGCTCGCGATATTGTGCGAACCGCCAGGGTGGTCCGCCGCTCATGTTTGCCACTGATTCATGGTTGAACATCCTTACTTCTGTCAATTTACCAAACAATCATTTGTTTTTATCGTGGCCGGATGCGAAACGTCAAGTGAATGCGTGACATGCCCGGAGGTTTTGATGCAAGCAGGACACGATGACAAGCTCTGACCCGATCAACCCTTATCCGCTGCCGCCAAGCGTGGTCGATGCGCGGACCTACACTGACCCGGCGCGGTATCACCGCGAGGTGGAGACGGTGTTCTTCAAGAGCTGGCTGCCGGCCTGCCCGTCAGCCGATGTCGCGGCCGCGCGCGATTATGTGGTGTTTGAGGAACTGGGCCAGTCCATCGTGATCGCGCGCGATGACGCGGGCGAGCTGGTCGCCTGGCATAATGTCTGCCAGCATCGCGGCACGCGGATCGTCGCGGCGTCGGGGCACTGCGAGAAGGCGCGCTTCACCTGCCCGTGGCACGGCTTCCAGTACGATCTGGCCGGCAAGGTTCGCTTCACGCCGATGAAAGCTGCTTTCGACGAGGCGTTGCTCGACGATCTGCGGGCGCCGCCGGTGCGGGTCGCCGAATATGGGGGCTTTGCGTGGATCTGCCTGTCTGCCGAGGCGCCCGATCTGCGAACCTGGCTCGGCGATATTGCCACTGAACTCGACTGGTTCGGACTGGACAAGTTCGACACGCGCTTCCGTTTCGAACTCACACTCAACGCCAACTGGAAGACGGTGGTCGATGCCTTCAACGAGACCTGGCATGTGCCGCATACCCACCATTCAACGCTTTCGGAAATTGTCCAATGGGGCAAGGCGCATCTGCGGATTTGCGATCCGCACAGCTGGATGACGATCCCGGTCAAGGGGCTGACCGACCGCGCCGGCGAAGGGGCAGACCACCGGGCGTCGCACATCACCCATTACCTGGCGTTCCCCAATACCTTCTTCAGCTGCTTCCCGACCCATTTGCAGACCTGGAACATCTGGCCGGTCTCGCCGACTGAGACGCACTTCACCGCGTGGGGCATGGTCGGTCCGTGCCCCGAAGGCGTCAGCGAAGAGAAATGGAAGCGCCAGAATGAACGCGACTGGCAAAATTTTATCGATGTTTCATCGGAAGACGCCGCCGTGATCAATGGCTGGGGCAAGGTCGCGCATTCGCTTGGGCAAAAGCGCTACATGTTCAGCACGGCGGAAGGGCGGCTGACCGCCTTCCACCGCGAGATCGACAAGCGGCTGACGTTGCCAGCTTGATCAGCAGGCGGTCATCCCGCCGTCGATCACATGCTCCATGCCGGTGATGAACGAGGAATCATCGGAAGCCAGGAAAAGAGCGAGTTGCGACACTTCGACCGGCTTGGCCATCCGCCGCAGCGGGATGTGATCGGCCGCCCCGCCGCCGGCTTCGTCGGTCGCCGCGACCATCATCGGCGTCAGGATAAAGCCCGGATGGATCGAATTGCAGCGAATGTTTTTCGGACCATATTCCGACGCGACCTGCTTCGTCATACCGCGAACGGCAAATTTACTGCCGACATAAGCCAGATTGGGCGCGCCCATGCAGGCAAGCATCCCGGCGATCGACGAAATGTTGACAATCGAACCGCCGCCCGCCTTGATCATCGATGGTATTACCGCTTGCATGCCCAGATAGACGGCTAGCTGGTTGATATCACACACCAGCTGATAGTCTTCCTGCGTCAGGTTCACCGTGTCGGCAATGGTGCCAATGATGCCCGCATTGTTGACCAGCACATTTATGGTGCCAAATGCCGCTTCGCCTTTGGCGACGACATCCTTCCAGCCCGCGGCATCACGCACATCCTGTTTGAGGAACATCGCGTTGGCGCCGAGGCTTTCGGCAAGCGCCTGACCATCCTTGTCGTTGACGTCGGTCAGGATCACTTTGGCGCCTTCGGCCACGAACAGCTTGGCATGCGCTTCGCCCATGCCTTGCGATGCGCCAGTGATGATCGCCACTTTGCCTGAAAGCCTGCCCATTGATCCGCTCCTTGTTTCGGTTTTGGTCCGGCACTTCTATGCCGGTGATCGACAAATAAACAAGTGTTTGTTTTTTGTTGACGAGTGGCTCAAGCCGGCACTGGCGCTCCCGCCCGTTCGGTAGTGAAGCCGGGAAAACCAGCATCGGCCGAGTGTTGCAATTCGTCGAAATAGGCCGTTGCACCGCCAAAATAGAACAGCGGGGCATGCGCCTTGCCGGGAATGTTTGCGCCCATGAACCAGGAATGGAGCTCGGTTGCGCCCCCCAGGAGTGTCGCGTCGAGCAGCATCTGGACCTGTTCGACCCAGGACTGCACCGCCTGCGGCGTCACTTCGAAATAGTCGGTCCCCGATGCCCTGGCATGCGTGATCGCTTTGCCGATCCATCTGGACGCCCCCTCGACCAGGGGCGGCACATTGGCGAAGGGGGTCTGCGGACCGGACACCATGAAGAAGTTGGGGAAGCCGTCTATCGTCAGCCCGAAATTGGTCCGTGCTCCCGCGCGCCATTTCTCAGCGATCGATACATCGTCCAGCCCGCGCACATCCATATGCGTGAGCGATCCGGTCATCGCGTCGAACCCCATCGCGAAGATGAGGATATCGAATTCATAATCGGTGGTGGCGGTTCGCAAGCCGGTTTCGGTGATTTCCTGCACGGGGTTGGTGCGCACATCGACCAGCTTCACGTTGGGGCGATTGAACGATTCATAATAGAAATTGCCAAGCGGCGGCCGCTTCAGGGCAATCGGATAATCCGGGCAGAGCAACTCCGCTACCTCGGGGTCTTTGACAATGGCGCGCACCTTGTTGCGGAAGAACTCCGCCGCGGCGGCATTGGAGCGCGGGTTGACCAGGAGATCGTCGAAGGCGGTAAAAATGTAGCGGAAGCCGCCGTCTTCCCACGCAGCATCGAATGCGGCGTGAATTTGCGCGGGCGTCATCGAATCGAAATCGCGGCCGGAGTAGTCCATTGGAAAGGCGAAGACGTGATTGCGCACCTGCGCCCAGATCGCGTCGTAATCCGCCTTGATGCCGCTGCGCGTCGCATCGTCGAGCGGATAATTGCGGCCCGGCATCACATAATTGGGAGTCCGCTGGAACATGGTGACGCTGGCCGCAGTCTGGGCAATGATTGGCAGCATCTGCACTGCGGTCGAGCCGCTGCCGACCAGGCCGACACGCTTGCCGGCAAAATCCACAGGCGTGTGCGGCCAGCGCATCGACATGTAAGTTTCACCCTTGAAGCGCTCCTTGCCGGGATAGGGCGGATCGACGGCAATCGACAGCAGGCCACTGGCAGCCACGAAATAGGTGCAGGTGAAAACTTCGCCGCTTTCGCTGGTCACGCTCCAGAGATTGGCGTCCTTGTCATAGGCCGCACTTTTGACGCGCGTGTCGAACTGGATGTCCTTCCTGAGATCGAACTTCTTGGCGACGAAATCGAGGTAATCGAGCACATGCTCCCAGTTGGGCATCCGCTCCGGCCAGTTGTATTCGTCGAGCACTTCCTTGGAGAAGGCGTAACAATAGACCCAGGCCTCGCTATCGGTCCGCGCGCCGGGATAGCGGTTCCAGTACCAGGTGCCGCCAATGTCGGACGCAGCCTCGATCACCTTGACCGAAAGACCCATTTCGCGAAGTTCGTAAAGCGCCCGCAAGCCGCCGAAGCCGGCGCCGATGATCACTGCGTCATAATGCTGTGCCGACATGCTTCCTCACCATCCAATGTTCGCCCGCCATTCAAACAGCGAGTATTTCCTCGCATTTGTAGATGTTGACTGCCGCCTGTCAAGCGGCTTGACTCGCCATTCGATCAAGCGATAGGATCATGAATGCGAGCGTTTGCTCGCATTATTCTCCCACAAGGCCAGTCCATGACCTATCCCGAATATGCCAGCCTCAAGCTCGATTGGCCAGCCGAACGTGTGCTGCGGATTACCATAAGCCGGGGCAAGATGAATGCCATGGATTATACGCTGCACCATGATCTGGCGGGTATCTGGGCGCTGATCGATCAGGACCCCGATGTCAACGCGGTGCTCATCACCGGCGAAGGCCGCGCTTTCTCAGCCGGCGGTGAATTCGACATGATCGAGGAAATCATCACTGACAATGATTTCCGCATGAAGATGTGGAAGGATGGACGGCGGATGGTCGATGCGATGATCAATTGCTCCAAGCCGATTGTTTCCGCGATCAACGGCGCGGCAGCGGGCGGCGGCCTCGCGGTGGCCTTGCTGGCAGACGTTTCGGTCGCGGCGCGATCGGCCAAGCTGGTCGATGGGCATACCGCGCTGGGCGTGGCCGCGGACGATCATGCGGTGGCGATCTGGCCGCTCCTCACCAGCCTGGCCAAGGCCAAATATTATTTGATGACAAGTGAAGCCATCCCCGCCGCCGAGGCTGAGCGGATCGGCCTCGTCAGTTTCTGTGTCCCCGATGAGGAGTGCGTGCCGCGCGCGCTGGAGATTGCGACCCGTCTCGCCAAAGGACCGCCCGCCGCCGTGCGCTGGACCAAGCTGGCGCTAAACAACTGGATGAAGGCCGCCTGGCCCGCGTTCGAGGCATCGCTGGCGTTCGGCATTTTGGGCTTCACCGGTCCGGAAGCGCGCGAGGGGCTTGACGCGCTCAAGGAAAAGCGCCCGCCCAATTTCAACCCGGTGTCCTATGTCTGAGGTGCGGACCTATATCGTCACCGGCGCGGCCGGGGGGATTGGCGGGGCGACGGCAAAGCGCCTGCTCAGCGCCGGCAGCAATGTGCTGGGCGTCGATATCAGCCAGCGGCGGCTCGACACCTTCACCGCATCCTGCGCTGGCCTTCCGGGCAAGCTGGCAACCTACCGCGCCGATATTTCCGTCGATGACGAGGCCAGGGCGGCGGTTGCCTGCGCCCTCGCAACCTTCGGCGATCTTCACGGGGTCGCCAATATCGCCGGCGGGATGATCGATATTGAGGCGGAATCGATGGACCGCCCCTTGGCCCAGATCGGCCTCGCCTATTTCCGCCGCACCTTTCAGGTCAATGTTGACACTGCCTTCCTGATGGCCAAGCACTGCGAGCCGCATTTCGTCAGAAAGGGCTACGGCAAGATCGTCAACATCGCCTCGCTCGCGGCCTTCGCCAACCGGCATGACCTGGGCGACGCTGCTTATAACTCCGCCAAGGCGGCCGTGGTCGGACTGACGCAGACGCTTAGCCTGCTGCTCGGCAAGAGCGGCATCCGGGTCAACGCCGTCGCACCCGGCCTGGTGTTCAGCGACAAGGTGACCGAAACCTTCGGCGGCGCCTATGTCGAGCGTCATCTCGCCGCGACCGCACTCGGCAAGTTCGCCACCGTGACCGATGAGGCGGAGATGATTGCTTTCCTCCTCGAACCGCTCTCCGACGCGATCACCGGCGAAGTCATCCGCGTCTCGGCGGGCACGCGGTGAGCGACCAGGAATTCGCTGATCGGCTCGGCGCGCTGCTTGGCGGCGGGGTGACGATTGCGAATTTGAAGCTGGTTTCTGGCGGAAATGCACGGCGGGCCTGGTCGTTTGACGCTGGGTCCACGGACAAGCCGGTGCAGCCGTGCATCCTCCTCGCCCAAGTAGCGGGCAAGCATGTCGAGTCCGATACGGCGGAAGAATACCGCATATTGCGCGCCATGTCGGGCCACGGGCTGTGCGCGCCCGCGGCGCTGGCGCTGGATGCCAGGGGCGCGGTGGTGGGAGGCCCTGCTCTGGTGCTGGAACGGATCGGTGGCCAGGCAAGCGTGGTCGAGTTTCTGAAGCTCGATACCGTTACGGGCCGGACAGCAACCGCCGCACTGGCCAAGGCGATTGCCGGAGTTCACGCGTTCGATTGGGCTGCAGCAGGGCTGACGGCGCGGAGCCCGCTTGACGAAATCCTGCTGTGGGAATCCCGCTTCCTCGCCCACCGCCTCGAACCCCTCCCGGCGCTGGCGCATCTGTTCCGCTGGCTCAAGGCGCATATTCCGCCGCCCACGCGTCTCAGCCTGATCCACGGCGACCTGCGTCCAGGCAATTTCCTGTTCGATGGCGGCAAGATCAACACCCTGCTCGACTGGGAAATGGCGCATATCGGCGATCCGGCCGAGGACATCGCCTGGGTCTACCGCGCGCTGTGGAGCCCGGAGCGGTTCCTGAGCCTTGGGGAATTTGCGCAGGCCCACGGGCTTGGCATTCCCCGCCGGAACATCCTGTTCTACCGCATCTTCAGCGAGGTGAAGTTCGCCGCCATTTCTGTTTGCGCCGCAGCCTCTTTCGCGCGCGGAAACACGGGCAATCTGCGCCATATCGACCGCGCCGCCAAAATTCCCCAATGCGTGCGGTTGTGCTTCGACTGGATCGACAGCGAAAGCTGGGAGACGCCAGATGTTGCGGCCTAGCACCGGCGAACTGCTGGCGGGACTGCGCGCCAGCTTGGCCAAAGGCGTGCTGCCATCGCTTCCGACGGGCGATGCGGCCAGCCAGCTAAAGGCCGCGCTCCACCTGCTGGGGCGGCTGGAGAAGAGCTGGGATCTGACCCGTACCCACCTCGCCCTGGACAATGCCGATATGGAACAGGTTCTGGGCCCGCTCGCCGCTGTGCCGCCGCCTGCCGAACAACTGCCGGGCTATAACGACCCCGCCTTGCGCAAGGCCGCCGCGCGCAACCTACAGTTGCAGGCGATCCTTGCCCGGCAGGAACTTACGCCCGAAATCGCGGCGCTCTACCGGCGCATGACTGCGCGGGATTGCCGGTACGTCGGCGATGACTCGAGAGGAGCAATCAATGGCTGACCGGCTTGGACAATCCGCGCCTGCACCCTCCTGCGCCAGGGGCTGGACGCTGGAAACACGCGTCGCCCCCGCCGCGCTGATCGGGGCGAACGGCATGCGCTGGGGGCCGGATGGGCGGCTTTATGTCGCGCAGGCGTTCGGCGGACAGGTAAGCGCGGTCGATGTCGCCAGCGGCTTGGCCGAGGTCATCAGCCCGGCAAACGGTTCGATCATCGCCCCCGATGACCTCGCCTTCGACAGCCACGGCACTATGTTCGCGACCGAGGTGATGAGTGCGCGCGTGAGCGCCTATCGCCCCAACGGCTCGGTCGATGTGATCGCCGCCGACGTCCCGGTCGCCAACGGCATCACCGTCCACCGTGACCGCATCTTCATGAGCGAGTTCAATCCGGAAGGGCGCATTCTCGAACTGTTCGCGGACGGCGCCGCGCCGCGTGTGATTGCCAGCGGGCTGATGATGCCCAACGCGCTCTGTCTCGGCCCCGATGATCACCTCTACTTCCCACTGGTGCCGCTGGGCGAGGTCTGGCGGGTGGCACTTGCGGGTGGAGCGGCGGAGCGGGTGGCGGGGGATTTCAGCATCCCGACCGCAGTGAAGTTCGACGCCGCAGGAAGGCTGTTCGTCGTGGAGTCGGGCACCGGCGCGATCATCCATTTCGATATTGCTTCGGGCAAGAAGACCGAGTTCGCCCGCGTCGCCTTCGGGATCGACAATTTCGAATTCGCGCCCGACGGCCGGATGTTCGTCTCGCATTTCACGGACGGCGGCGTGGTTGAAATCTCCCCCGCCGGCAAAACGCGCCAAGCTGTGCGCGGCGGAATGCTCGGGCCATTCGGAATGGCAGCCGGACCCGGCGGGTCACTGGTTGCGGCAGACGGGATGAGCCTTGCGCAGATCGGCACGGATGGCTGTGTCAGCCGCCCCGCGATGCTGCTCCAGCACGGCTTCCCCGGCTATGTGCGCGGCGTGGCTGTCGCAGGAGACGGCGCGCATGTGACGAGCAACAGCGCGGGTCTGGTCGCACGCTACCGGGCGGGAGAAGTGGCCGTCCCGATCCTCGAAGGGCTTGATCGCGCGATGGGGGTGGCGCTGGCTGCAAACGACGATGTCGTGGTCTGCGAGGCGGGTGGGGGCCGCGTGCTCAGCATCGGCGCGGGTGGCGAAACACAAGTGCTGGCGAGCGGACTGTCCGCACCGACCGGCGTCTATTGCAACGCCGATGGCAGCCTGATCGTATCCGAAGCGGGCGCAGGCCGGGTCGTCCACATCAAGGATGGCCACGTCGCGACAATGCTCGACGGCCTGGTCGAGCCGCACGGCGTGACCGCATCGGGCGGCGCGGCCTTCGTGCTGGATCGAGGCACGGGTTCGCTCCACCGGATCGCGGGCGGCACATCGGAGATTGTCGCCACCCGGCTTCCCGTTGGCGCGAGCTCGGGGATAAAGGTCAATATGCTTCCCGGCATCGACCTCCTTATGCCGGGACCGCTCTTGCCCTTTTCGGACATTGCCGCGCTGGCGGACGGCAGCATTGCGGCAGGCGGCGATGCGGATGGGTCGGTGTTGCTGGTGCGAAGCATATGAAGCTGAAATCCCAGAGCATCCGCCCATCATCTGGACAAAATTTCACATGGTAACCGCGCTCAAGCAACCGCCAGAAACGCCGCCAAAGCTTCGCACCGGCATCCGGCAGGAGCGCGCGCGGCAGCGCCGGCATCATCTGTCGCAAGTCGTCATGCAACTGATCGAGGAACGCGGGTTTGACGCCGTCTCGGTCAATGAAGTGGCGCAGCGGGCGGCGATGAGCATTGGCGGATTGTACCGCCATATCGGCACCAAGAGCGATCTGCTTGAAATGGTCTGCGACGAAATCAACGATAAGCTAATCGAGGATATGATCGCAGCCAGTGAGGAAGCGCGCGGTGTGGAGGACAAGCTGAAGGCGGCGATCCGCACCTATTGGCAACGGCACTGGGATGCCGCCCCGTCGATCCTCGTCGCCTACCGGGAATACCAGTCACTCGGCGAGCAAGCGAAGAAGCGCTACACCGCCGAGGAACGCAAGATTGCCGAATTCTTTGGCGACCTCATTCGGGCCGGAGTCGCCATCGGTGCGTTTCGCAAGGTCGATGACCGGCTGCTTGCGCATGAGATCATCCTGCTCGCCCATATGCGCGCGCTCAAAGGCTGGGTGTTCGAGGGCCGCGTGCGTGAAGCCGTTCTCGCCGAACACCTTGACCTGATCTTTTCCCGCCTGCGCCCGCTGTGAGAATCCCGTGATCAGCGATCTCGTCTATGACCCCGCCGACCCGGAGACCTTGCGCGATCCGCACGCCATATTCGCGCAGCTGCGGGCCGAAGAGCCGGTCCACTGGAGCGAGCCGATGCAGGCGTGGATCGTCACACGCTACGATCTGGCCGGCGAAATCCTGATCGAGGCCGAAACCTATTCCGCCGAGCGATTGGGCAGCGTGCGCAAGCATTTGCCGGCACCGGTCCAGGACATCGCGACGCAGATCCTGCGCTGGCTGAGCCACTGGATGGTGTTCCGCGATCCGCCCGATCACACCCGCCTGCGCCGCCATATGAACAAGGTGATGAACCTGCCGGTGTTCGAGGCGCTGCGCGGTTCGATCCGCGAGATCGCCGGACAGTTACTCGATGACCTGCCGCGCGGAGACGTTGTCAACATCCTGCCCGCCTTCTCGATCCAGTTGCCGGGTATGGTGATCATGGATCTGATGGGCGTACCGCGCGGCCGTCTGCTCGAGGTTAAATGCTGGTCGGATGACATGATGCTGTTCATCGGCAGCGCGCGCGGGGTGCCCGACAAGTATGAACGCGCCCGCCGCGGCGCCGTGTCGATGGCGGCCCTGTTTCAAGGTATGATCGAACAGCGCCGCGCGGCACCGGGCGACGATCTGCTGTCACAGCTGATCCTGTCCGAGGCGGGCGGATTGAGGCTGAATGACGATGAACTGATCGGCAGCCTGATGATGGTCCTCAACGGCGGGCATGAAACGACAGCCAATCTGATCAACAACTCGCTGCTCGCGCTGGCGCATCATCCGGAGCAGGTTGCGGCGCTGCGCTCCAACCCCGATGGTCTGGCCCGCGCGGTGGACGAGTTTTTGCGCTATGACAGCCCGGTACTTTCGATCGGGCGCGTGGTTAGCAGGCAGACGACATTGGGCGGCAAGCAGCTTACTCCGGGCGAGCGCATCTTCGCGATGCTGGTGGCCGCCAATCGCGACGGGGAGGTGTTCGCAAACCCCGATGTGCTGGATATCGCGCGCAACCCGAACCCGCATATGGCGTTCGGCAAGGGGCATCATTTCTGCCTTGGCACCCCGCTTGCCCGGATCGAGGGTCAGGTCGCGGTCGAGTGCCTGCTTGAACGGTTCAGCACGATCGAACTGGCCGAGCCGGTGGCGAACATTCCGTGGATCAACTCGATGGTCACCCGCGGGCCGACCCGCCTGTCGCTGCGGTTGTCATGATGGGAGACTGGGCATGACAGGAGACTGGGCCTTTGAAGCGGACGCGCATTTCGGCGCGCAGGCGCCGCTGTCGCCGCTCGACGATTATCTGATCCATCAGACCCCTGACCCGATCCGCGTGGTCGCCTCCACCGACCCGCGCTTCTATGAACGCCACTGGAATGTGTTCCACGATTCCACGGGAGAGTTGCTGATCGCGACCGGGGGGAGCTTCTATCCCAATCTCGACACCGCCGAAGCCTTTGCCATCGTCACCTACCAGGGGGTCCAGACCTCGGTCCGCGCCTTCAGGCGGATCGGGGCCAATCGCGGCAACATCCATATCGGCCCCATCCAGCCGATGATCGTCGCGGGGATGCGCGAGTGGCGGCATGTGCTTGCGCCCAACGATCACGGCATTGCTTTCGATCTGCAATGGCATGATACCCACCGGCAGATGTACCGCTCGGCCTACAGCCCGCTTGCCAATGGCCGCCAGCGCCATGTCACCGCGGGGTTCGAAAGCTTTGGCGAGGTTGCAGGCTGGGTTGAGATCGACGGCAATCGGGTTTCACTGACATCTGGACGCGGCACCCGTGACCGGCATTGGGGGGTCGGCCGCGGTGTCGGTGGCCCCCGCTTCCAGGAAGACGGCAAGCCGCCCCGGGCAGGCTGGATTGGCGGCAACTGGTTCGCCTTCAAGGATTTCGCGATCTGGGGACCGATCGTGCTCTACCGCCACGGCGATCCGCGCGCGGGGCATGGCAAGGTGACGAAGGTCGAACGCCGGTTGCGCTTTGAAGAGGACACCATGGTCTTTCTCGAAGGCGAAATCGATTACACGCTGGGCGGCGGCGAAGTGAAGCGCGTCCGCTTTGAACGCATCGGCAATCAGACCGCCTATATGACCTGCGGCCTCTACGGCGGATCGCCCGACAAGACCATCTGGCAGGGCGATTTTGTTGGCGACGATGTTGTCCAGGGAGATCGTTTCGACCTGTCCGATCCGGCAAACCGGCTCCTGCTGCGCGGACTGGACGAACATCACTGCCGGATCAGCTGCGACGGCGAAGAGACCACCGGCATCTTGCAGCCGCTTGAGCCAGAAGCCTATGAAGCCTGCGTTCGCGGCGACAAGGGATGGGCATTGCTGGCATGACACGGGGCATTGCTTAAAACTTCAGTCGAGAGGATAAATCATGGATGTCAGGGCGTTGATGGCGCAGGCTGTCCGCTGCAACGGTCAGCGCATCGCGGTGATCCATGGGGACCGCCGCCTCACATTCGACGAGGCCTGGGACCGCGGGGTCCGGCTCGCCAATGGCTTGCTTGCCCTCGGGCTGCAACCGGGCGAGCGGGTCGCGGTGCTCGAGGATAATAGCATTGAGGCCGCCGATTTCATCCAGGCCTGCGCCATCGCCAACCTGGTCCGGGTGCCGCTCTACGCGCGCAACGCGCCCGATGGGCACCGCCACATGATCGCGCATACCGGCTGCAAGGCGGTGGTGGTCGCCAGCCATTACGCTGGCGAGATTGAAGTGCTTCGTCCCGTGCTGCCCGAGGTTGAGCATGTTGTAGTCCGTGATGCGGGCTATGAAGACTGGCTCGCGGCGCAAAGTCCGGCCGAACCGGTGGTCGCCATCGACCGTGACGACCTTTTCATCATCCGCCACACCGGCGGCACCACCGGTCAGGCCAAGGCGGCGGCCTTTTCGCATCGCTCCTGGCTGGCGGGGGTGCGCGACTGGTTCTATATTTTTCCGCAGGTGGTGCCCGGCGATCGCTGCCTGCATATCGGGCCGATCTCACACGGGTCGGGTTACCAGTATCTACCGGTCTGGCTGGCGGGGGGATGCAATGTGATGGTCGATCATTTCGACGCGGGCGAAGCAATCGACGTGATCGAGAAGGAACGCATCGCGTACTGCCAGATGGTCGCGACGATGCTGCGCGCGATTGTCGATTATCCGGGGTCCGAAAGCCGCGATTTTTCAAGCCTTAAATGCGTGCTGATCGGCGCGGCGCCAATCCATGAGGCCACGTCGCTGGCCGGGCGAAAGTTGCTCGGTGACGTGCTGTATCAGGGCTACGGCCAGACCGAAGTCCTGCCCGTCGCTTTCATGGGACCCGAGCAGTGGTTTGCCGAGGTCGAGGGATCAACCCCGCTGCGCGCCTCGGGCATGGTGATGCCCTTCTCGCAGGTCGCGATCTGGGATGAGGACAATACCCCCCTGGCGCCAGGCGAGACCGGCGAGATTGTCGCGCGCGCCGATGGGCAGATGACGCATTTCTGGAACAACCCGGAAGCAACCGCCGAGCGCATCGTCGATGGCTGGATCAAGACCGGCGATATCGGGCGGATCGACCGCAACGGCTATCTCTACGTCGTTGACCGCGCCGATGACATGATCATTTCCGGCGGATATAACATCTGGCCCTCTGAACTGGAGCAGGTGATCGCGCACCACCCGGAAATCGTCGAGGTTGCCGTGTTCGGTGTCCCCCACCCCAAATGGGGCGAGGCCCCGCTTGCGCTATGCGTTGTCAGACCCGGCTACCAGGTCACCGAAGCCGAGATCATCGAGCGCACCGCGAGCGAACTCGGCAGCTACAAAAAGCCCGCGCGGGTGGTGTTCCAGACCGAGCCGCTAACCCGAAGCCCGGTCGGCAAGATCAAGCGCAAGGCGATGCGCGAAGCCTATTGGGCCGACCGCGAAGCGCGCGTGGCGGGCAGCTGACTGCCTCATGCTGGCAGTCATTACCCTCTATCGGGCAGGTCGAGGTGATCCGCTCGATACGCACGCTGCAAACCGACCATCCAGCCTGGATATTCGGGCGGAAGCAGGCTGCACGCGTCGAGGGTCGTCAGATCGTCCGCTGTGAGGCTGACATTGCAGGCGGCGATGTTGTCCACCAGTTGCTCCTCTCGATTGACGCCAATAATGATACTGGTCACGACCGGCTGGTGCAGCAGCCAGGCCAGCGCGATCTGTGCGACCGACACGCAATGGCGCCCGGCGATCGGCCTCATCGCGGCGATCACGGCAGCGCCGCGATCCCGGTCTACCGGCGGGAAGTCGAATCCGGAACGCCGGCCGCCTTCCCCGGCGTCATCGTTGCCATCGTATTTTCCGCTCAGCAGGCCACCGGCGAGCGGGCTCCAGACCATCAGGCCGACCTGTTCGGATTGCATCATCGGAACCAGTTCGCGTTCAAGGTCGCGCCCGGCGAGAGTGTAATAGGCTTGCAGGCTGTCTATGCGGGCAAGGTGCTGATTTTCCGCGATACCCTGCGCTTTTACAATCTGCCATGCGGCCCAGTTCGATACGCCGACGTAGCGAATGAGCCCATCCTGCACCAGACTGTCCATCGCGCGCATGGTTTCCTCAACCGGAGTCACCGGGTCAAACCCGTGGAGCTGGTACAGGTCGATATGATCCAGCTTTAGCCGCCGGAGACTGGCCTTCACCGCATTCATGATGTGATAGCGCGAACTGCCGCGGCTGTTCGGGCCTGGGCCAACCGGCCCGAACGCTTTGGTTGCGATCACCAGTTCGTCGCGCTTCAGGCCAAGATTGCGGATGGACTGGCCGGTCATCTCTTCCGACAAACCTTCCGCATAGATGTCTGCCGTGTCGATAAAATTGATGCCGGCCTCGTGGGCAACGCGGATCAGGCGATCCGCATCGGCCTGCTGCAGCGAACCGATCTGTTTCCACATCGCGTCCTGGCCGCCGAACGTCATGGTGCCAAAGCAAAGTTCGGAGACAAGCAAGCCAGTGCGGCCAAGTTGATTGTATCGCATTTCAAAACCATCCCTTTTTCTGGTGTGTTAAACAATTATGCGACCGTAACCTTATTCGAAAGTTCGGCTGACCTTGAAGGCCCAGGATGATACACAGCGATCACAGCGGGGGAGTACGACCGCCAAGCTGACACTCGGCGAGGCCCCCCGGAAATCGGCGTATCGAGCCCTCGCGTCAATAAATGTTTTGACCGATCCACGTTAGTGTGGAATTTGATTGGTGAGCGCGAACGCATTTGAGAGGCGGGCGATCGGGTCAGTCTTAAAAAGGATCGAGAAATGGCATTCACACTGATCAATGCTCGCCCCAGTCCCTATGGCCGTAAGGTGGCCGTCGTCTTGCGCGAGAAGGGGCTCGATTATAGCGTCACCTATGATGTCCCCTGGGGCGATGACACATGCACGCCCAGCTACAGCCCACTCCAACAGCTGCCGATCCTGATCACGGAGGCTGACGAATATATCTATGACTCCGTTTATATAGTCGATTGGCTTGAAGCTCGTTTTCCTGAGCCCGCGCTGCTCCCTGCCGATCTTGACGCCCGGTTGCAGGTACAAAAGCGCAGGATGCTGGGGGAACGATTGTTGGAAGTGGCACAGTTGCTGATTTTTGAATTGCTCCGGCCAGAGCCCAGCCAGGCCTGGGTGGACCGCCAGACCCGAAAAGTGCTGGGCGCACTATCGGAACTGGAGCGTCTACAAGAAAGCCACCAGCCGCAAACCGCACAGGGCCTCGATCTCGGTGACATTGCCGTTGCATCAACCTTGCTGGGACTCGAATACGTTATGTCGGCTGGCATCGCTCCTAATGTCGATGCCTTGCGGTGGCGCGGTAAATATGCTTCTTTGACAGCTGCTATGACCCGGCTGGAAGCCCGCCCTTCCTTTGCTGCAACAGTTCCGCAGATGATGGATGTCAACTTGAAGGCCACGTTACTATAAGCGACAGGGCACTCCGGGGTGGCCTCGTTCACAACTGACAACTTCGCATTTGGGGCGAATTTGGAGAATTTAGATGTCTGGAAAACTTCGCTTCGGTGCTTTTTGTGGCCCGCACCACCCCCTCAATGAGAATCCGACGCTGACCCTGCAACGCGATCTCGAACTTGCGGAGCATCTCGATTACCTCGGCTTTGATGAGCTGTGGTACGGTGAACACCATTCCGCTGGCTGGGAACTCATCGCCAGCCCCGAACTGATGATTGCCGCAGCGGCGCAGCGCACCAACCGGATCAGGCTCGGTTCGGCGGTCACGTCGGTGCCCTACCACCATCCGCTGATGACGGCAGAGCGCTACAGCCAGCTTGACCACATGACCCGGGGCCGGGTGATGCTCGGCATGGGGCCAGGCTCGCTTGCATCCGATGCCAAGATGATGGGCATCGCCGTCGCCAAGCAGCGCGACATGATGGATGAGGCGATCGACGTCATCGCCCGCCTAATGCGTGGTGAGACCGTGACGGCCAAGACCGAATGGTTCACGCTCGACAATGCGCGCATCCACATGACGCCGTACACGCGTCCCTGCATCGAAATGATCTCCGCCAGCACGGTATCGCCGACCGGCTCGCGCGCAGCCGGCCGGAACGGTATCGGCATGCTGTCCTTTGGCGCCACATCGGGCGGGGCATTCGACGCATTGTCTTCGAACTGGGCGATTGCCGAGGACGTCGCCAAGGCGAATGGCAAGACAGTGGACCGCAAGAACTGGCGTCTCGTGGCGCCGATGCATATCGCGCCGACGCGCGAACAGGCCCGCGAAGAAGTCAAATTCGGGATCGATGCCTGGGCGGACTATCTTCGTGAAGTGGCGGCGCTGCCGATTGCTCCTGGCAGCGGCGACGTGATCGATGCGCTGCTGAGTTCCGACATGGCCGTCATCGGTACGCCCGAAGATGCCGTCACCCAGATCCGGCGCCTGCAGAAGCAGTCCGGCGGCTTCGGCACGCTGGTCCTGTTCGCTCACAATTGGGCCGATTGGGCCAACACCAAGCGGTCCTACGAAATGTTCGCGCGCTTCGTGATGCCGCAGATCGACGACATGCCGGATAATCGCGTTCTGTCTGAGGCGGAGTGCCGTGCCGCCCGTCCGGAACTTGCCGGGCAAATTGGCGCGGCCATCCAGGACCGCATCCAGCGCCATATCGACGAACAGGGCGCCAAGAATATCAGCCCCGATCTGATCGCCGCATTGCCCAAGCGCAGCTGATATTCACCGGCCAAGACCGGGCGGCGGTTGCCAACACGCTCGGCAAAGACATTTTTGCCCCGGCATCCTGTGGCTGGGGTGGGTACCGGAACTTGGGACAAGGCATCAAGTCACAACCAACCCTTCGAACGTATTTGCCGCGCGCCATTCCGCCAACATCTCGAAGAATTGGGTCGAGGGCAGATACCAGCCCGATCCGATTGCGCTCCGCCGATCGCCGACGTGGCCCTCGGCGTTGAAGTAGCCAGGCGTGCAGGATTCCTGGAAAGGCCGTCGCATTTCCGAGACGATGTCGATTGCACCCTGCCACGCTTCCTCCGCTTCGTCGGTCGCCTCGATGATGCGGCAATCGTTTTGCAGGCAGTGTTTGATCACGAAGGTGAGATGATCGGCCTGCTCTTGCAGCATGTGCGGGACGTTGACCGTCGGGCCGGTCTGCGTCAGGCCCATAAAGAACATGTTGGGGAAGCCCTTGCTGAACAGGCCGTGATAGGTGCGCAAGCCTTCCGACCATTTGTCCGATAGCTTCAAGCCGTTGCGGCCGATCACGTCGTAGCCGGCTTGATGCGCCCAGGTCGTTCCAAGTTCGAATCCGGTGCTGAAGATCAGGCAATCGAGCTGGTGCTCGATGCCATCGACGACGACGCCATTCTTTGTGATCTTGTCGATGCCCGTGCTCACATCGACCAGTTTCACATTGTCCTGGTCGAATGCCGGCAGATAGTGATCGCTGAAACCGGGCCGCTTGCACATCGTGCGATAGTAAGCCTTGAGAAGCTGCGCCTTTTGCCGATCCCGGACATAGGCGTCGACGCGCGTTCGGACCTCTTCGTTATAGGCGAAATCCGCGACTTCCTGGGCTTCAGCGGCCGATTCTGGAGTGAGCTTGTCAGCCGGAATCGTCCCGACCGAGTTGATCATCAGCCGGAAGAAACGCGCCCAGCCGTCACTAACCGGGCAATCCACGTCCTCGCCATTGGCCAGGCCGTTGAAGCTCTTGATACGCGCGCGATGCCATCCCTCCGGCTGCGCCGCGAACCAATCCATGTCGGTCGGGCCATTGTCGCGGACCCCGACCGCGGTGGGGGTCCGCTGGAAGACGGTCAATTCCCGCGCCGCTTCAGCCAGTTCAGGAACGACCTGCAACGCGGTGGTGCCAGTGCCGATGATGCCGACGCGCTTGTCCGCCAGCTTGTCCAGACCTCCGTCGGAGTTCCCGCCGGTGAAGTCGTAGTTCCAGCGGGCGCTGTGGAAGGAGCATCCCGCGAAATCATCGATGCCCGGAATGCCGGGAAGCTGGGGCCGGCTGAAAATTCCGCTCTGCGTCGTGACGAACCGCGCGCGCAGCTCGTCGCCGCGGTCGGTCGAAACGAACCAGCGAGCACTGGCCTCGTCCCAGGTCATGCCGGTGATTTTGGTCTGGAAGAGCGCTCTGTCATACAGGCCAAAATGGCGGCCTAGCTGCTGGCAGTATGCCAATATCTCACTGCCTCGCGCATAACGCTCCGTGGGAACGTAGCCGGTCTCTTCGAGGAACGGGAGGTAGATGTATGATTCGACGTCGCATCGCACCCCTGGGTAGCGGTTCCAGTACCACGTGCCGCCGAAGTCGGCAGCGGCATCAGCCATCAGAAAGTCGTCGATTCCGTTCTGCCGCAGCGTCGCACCGAGCTGGATGCCGCCGATACCGGTGCCAATGACGAGCACGTCGATCTCCGACTGCACGGGATTTCGCGACAGGGGGGCACAAGCGTGTGGATCCTCGGCGAACTTGGCGTATTTGCCGTCGACGAAGTTATATTGGTCGGTGCCAGCGGGCTTGAGCCGCTTGATCCGCTCGGCCTCATAGCGCGCGCGAATG
>JAYVWX010000329.1:0-4201 GCA_043785715.1 Novosphingobium sp.
GACCGCTCGGTCACCGTCGCGGTGCGCGTCGATGCCGAAACGGCTCGCGCCATCTCGGTGCGCAAGCCGCTGGGTGAAGCGGGCTTGGGCAATGGGGTGGGCGCGCTGCGGATCTCGCCGACCGCCTATAACCTCGGCGTTTCGCGCGGATATCAGACTTTCGCGCAGGCCTTCACCATTCCCGGAAGCCTCAGCAAGCCCGACATGCCGGATCTGGCGGCCTTCAAGCTGGGCACTGGCGGTGCTTCGGGCGAACCGGCGCGGCTATCCCCGCGCATCGCCTTTGACGAGCGTGAAAAGACCGGCCGCGCGCCGCGGACGCTGGAAGGCAATGGCGAACAGACGGTCAATGTCGGCGGCGCGTATCGCCTGACCCGCAATGTCGATGTCACCGCAGGCTTGCGGTATTCGCGCGAACGGGATCGTCTGTTGCCGCTCGTCGATGGCCGGCAGGACAGCCAGGCCGTCTACGTGGGCACCCAGTTCCATTTCTGATCCGATGGCGGCCACGTCTTCTCGCAATGCCGACAATCCGTGCTGAATTCGTGGTCAATGCCCACCGATGAATACGCATGCGCGGCTTGCTGCGGCAATCGCGCTTGCTTAGCCTGCAACTTGGCGCCTGTGATCTTACATACGCAGGGCCGGACTTAGTCGAGGGGAATTCTGATGGGACGTGTTGCAATCGTCACGGGTGGTACCCGCGGGATCGGTGAAGCCATCTCCCGCGCGCTGAAGGCCGAGGGGGTTACCGTTATCGCCAATTATGGCGGCAACGCGGAAAAGGCCAAGGCATTCACCGATGACACCGGGATCCCGGCCTATCGCTGGGATGTGGGCGATCATCAGGCGTGTCTTGACGGGTGCGCTCAGGTAGCGGCCGAATTTGGCCCGATCGACATTGTCGTCAACAACGCGGGCGTCACCCGCGACGGTGTGCTCCACAAGATGAGCTTCGATGACTGGAACGAGGTGATGCGCATCAACCTCGGCGGCTGCTTCAACATGGCCAAGGCGACCTTCCCCGGAATGCGCGAACGCGGCTGGGGCCGGATCATCAATATCGGATCGATCAATGGCCAGGCCGGCCAGTATGGCCAGGTCAACTATGCCGCCGCCAAGTCCGGCATCCACGGCTTCACCAAGGCTCTGGCGCAGGAAGGCGCCAAGTTCGGGGTGACCGTAAATGCCATCGCGCCGGGCTATATCGATACCGACATGGTGGCCGCGGTGCCGCCGGCGGTGCTGGAAAAGATCGTCGCCAAGATTCCAGTGGGCCGTCTGGGCCAGGCATCCGAAATCGCGCGCGCGGTGGTATTCCTCGCCGCGGACGAAGGCGGCTTCGCGACCGGATCGACCATGTCGATCAACGGCGGGCAACACATGTATTGAACTGGCGAAAGTGCTTCGCTTAACGCCCGACGTTTATCACCCGCCGGTCAAACGCTCGGTCGAAATTGCCGGGCACAAGACCTCTATTAGCCTTGAACCGGTGTTCTGGGACATGTTGCGTTCCGCAGCGGCGACCGAAGGACTGCCGCTGAACGCCCTCGTCAGTAGAATCGATGCCGAACGGATCGCCGCCGCCCACCCCCCGGGGCTGGCCGGGGCCATCCGTTGCTGGCTGGTGAGCCGGGCTTGATAAGTCGCCTCAATAGGTCGATGGGGGATCACTGGCCGGAAAACTTTCATCGCTGGCCTGGTCAATCTTGTCCCATTCGGGCGGATCGCTGCGCATTGCTTCCGGACCTGCGTTGCGCACTGTGGAAAAGTTGGAACCATTGGTCTCGCCGCTGGCAAAGGCGCCGTGGCCGTCATGTGCGCCGTGCCGCTGGGCGTAGCGCCACAGCGCATAAGCCGCAGCGCCGGCCAAAGCGAGTTTGAACAGGGCCATCGGGATACCCCGGGTAAGGGCGTTTTCGCCCCACCAACGCATGACCCCCGGCGGCGGGTTCCCGATTTACTGCCTAGTCCCCGCCGACCCGCTCCACGTTCGCGCCGAGCAGCGCCAGCTTCTCTTCCAGCCGCTCGTAGCCGCGATCGAGGTGGTACAGGCGGTGAACCTGGGTCTGCCCCTCGGCGGCAAGGCCGGCGATGACCAGGCTCATCGACGCGCGCAGGTCGGTCGCCATGACTTCGGCGCCGTGCAGGGCGGCCGCACCATGGACTATGGCCGTCCGGCCCTTGGTCTCGATATGTGCGCCCATCCGGTTCAGTTCGGGCACGTGCATGTAGCGGTTTTCGAAAATGGTTTCGGTCAGCACGCTGGCCCCGTCGGCGCGGCACAACAGCGCCATCAGCTGAGCCTGCATGTCGGTAGCGAAACCCGGGTACGGCGCGGTCGAGAGCGTGATGGGCCGCAACGGGCCATCAGCCGCAACATACAGTCCGTCGGGCCGGGGTTCCACGATCACACCGGCATCGCGCAAGGCCTGCACGGTGGCTTCCATCTCTTCGATCACGGCGTGCTTCAACGTCACTTCGCCGCCGGTGATCGCAGCGGCGCAGGCATAGGACCCGGCCTCGATCCGGTCGGACATCACGCGGTAGGTCGCGCCGTGCAGCCGGGGCACACCGTGGATGGTGATGTCAGACGTGCCGATCCCCTCGATCTGGGCGCCCATCGCGACCAGCAGCTTGCACAGGTCCACGATTTCCGGCTCGCGCGCAGCGTTGTGCAGGGTGGATTTGCCCTTCGCCAGCACGGCGGCCATCAACGCGTTTTCGGTGGCGCCGACCGAGACGACCGGAAAGGAATACCGCCCGCCGGGCAGCCCGCCATCGGGCGCCGATGCCTTCACATAACCGGCGGCCAGCTCGATATGGGCGCCCAACGCTTCAAGCACCTTGAGATGCAGGTCGATCGGGCGATTGCCGATCGCGCAGCCGCCGGGCAGCGACACCGTCGCCTCGCCCATCCGCGCCAGCATCGGCCCGAGCACCAGGATCGAGGCGCGCATCTTGCGCACCAGTTCATACGGCGCGACCGACGAGGTGATCCGCGTCGCCTCCAGCGTCATCACCCGCCCGAAATCTTCGGGCCGGCTGCCAGCGATCGTGGTCGAGATGCCGAACTGGTTGAGCAGGTGCTGGAACCCGTCGATATCCGCCAGCCGCGGCAGGTTGCGCAACGTCAGCGGTTCGTCCGTCAGCAGCGCGCACGGCAGCAGCGTCAGTGCAGAATTCTTGGCCCCGGAAATTGGCAGTGTGCCGGAAAGGCGTTTGCCGCCCTCGATGATGATCTTGTCCATCTATGCCGTTTAAGACCCGCGTCCAGCCCGCGCAACGGCGGTTTCAGGCGGTCCACAGGAATGCGTATTGGTGCTGCAACATGCTGCGATCATTGATCCGGGAATTACGATTGCGCTGCACGCGGCATTCTGCTTAGCTGCACCGCAGCAAGCTGCTCACGTTCAGATTAACTATATGACTTCTCGGAGTAATCGTGCGAAAGCTCATCCGCAAGGCCGTCTTTCCGGTTGCCGGTCTCGGCACCCGCTTCCTGCCCGCCACCAAGGCCATCCCCAAGGAGATGCTGCCGATCATCGATCGTCCGCTGATCCAGTATGCGGTGGATGAAGCGCGCGAAGCGGGCATAGATCAACTGATCTTCGTCACCGGGCGCGGTAAGACCGCGATTGTCGAGCATTTCGACACGGCGTTCGAACTCGAATCGACGATGACCGGACGCGGCAAGGATCTGTCGGTCCTTGATCCCACGCGAATCCAGCCGGGTAACCTGGTCACCGTGCGCCAGCAGGTGCCGATGGGACTGGGCCACGCGATCTGGTGCGCCCGTGCGATCGTCGGGGACGAGCCATTTGCGATTTTCCTGCCGGACGAACTGATGATCGGTTCGCCCGGCTGCATGAAACAGATGGTCGAAGCCTACAACGAGGTTGGCGGAAACCTGATCTCGGTGCTCGAAGTGCCGGAAGCGGAAGTGTCCAGCTACGGCGTGATCGCGCCGGGCGCCCGGATATCGGATTCGCTCACCGAAGTGGTTGGACTGGTCGAAAAGCCCAAGCGCGAGGAAGCGCCGTCCAACCTGATCATCTCGGGCCGCTACATCCTCCAGCCGGAGGTGATGCACACGCTGGAAAACCAGGAAAAGGGCGCCGGCGGCGAAATCCAGTTGACTGACGCGATGGCGAAGATGATCGGTAAACAGCCGTTCCACGCGGTGACATTCGCCGGCAAG
>JAYVWX010000330.1:0-6644 GCA_043785715.1 Novosphingobium sp.
TCCACTAGAGTCATATAGTTGCTAGTGGTCCTCTTGATTCTGACATTTGCTGCTGACCTAACCGATAGCGGATGCAAATGTCAGAATCGGACCACTAGCAAAGCCGGGCGCGCTTCGTCAGCCTGCCGCGCAAGAATTATTGCGCGGCCTGAATCCGCCATAGCTTTGACACATTCTCCGGCTGTATCAAAATTCGGGAAAGCTGAGTTTCCTGCCGCCTGCGCGACTAGCGCTTGCATCCTTTTAGCAACGTAGCTAATTGGCCTTGAAGTCTACCTATGAGGTAGGCTTTAATGCACGGCCTGTTGCCGCGCTTGGTCCACTCGCTGTTCAAGGATTAATCACATGCGCAAGATCGTTTTCGCAGTTGCCGTTGCCGGCGCCGCTCTCTCCCTCGCCGCTTGCTCCAATAAATCGGCCGACGAAGCTGCAGTTGCTGCCAGCGACGCCGCTGTCACCGCTTCCGACGCCGCAGTGACCGCTTCGGGTGCCGCTACCGACGCCGCTGCCGGCGCTGTTGCTGGCGCCAGCGACGCAGCAGCCGGCGCCTCTGCCGCTGCAACCGATGCCGCTGCGGACGCCGCTTCGGCTGCTTCCGACGCCGCCGCTGCCGCGAGCGACGCCGAAAAGAAGATGTAATCTTCGCTTCTGGCGAGATTCAGGATCGGGCGCGCGGACTACGGTTCGCGCGCCCTTTTCTTTTGATGCAGGCTGGACTGAAAGCCCACGTTACGCAGTATCGCGCAGCGCCCGCTGTTTGACGTTCACCGCCGGATTGCCCTGATCGATGCCGTCCGCTTCAATATCGCCGGACAGCGCTCCGCGCGCGCCCAGCACCGATCGCGCCGCCATCGTCACGCCCGGTCCGACAAAAGCCTCCGCCGCCGCCTAGCAGCCCGGCCCGATCTCTATCGGCCGCACCACCAGCCGGAAATGGGCGCGTAGTTCAAGCCGATGACCAGCAGGCGCATGGGTTCCGCCGCGCCGCTTATCATGGCTCCCCGGCGCAGAAACGCTGGTAAACATCCGCGATGCCATCTTCCAGAGCGATCGACGGCCGCCAGCCCAGCGCTTCGAGACGACCGGAATCCATCAACTTGCGCGGCGTGCCATCGGGCTTGGACGCATCGCACGCAATCGCGCCGCCATAGCCGACAATGCGCGCCACCATTACCGCAAGGTCCCGGATCGAAATTTCCCTGCCCGAACCGACGTTGATGTGGCTCTCGTCCGAGTAATGCCGCAGCAGAAAGATGCAGGCGTCGGCGAGATCGTCGACGTGGAGGAATTCGCGCAAGGGCGCCCCGCTTCCCCAGATCACCATTTCGGCTGCGCCCGCCAGCTTGGCCTCATGCGCCTTGCGGATAAGTGCCGGCAGAACATGCGAGCTCGCCAGGTCGAAGTTGTCGCCGCTGCCATAAAGGTTGGTCGGCATGGCGCTGATGAAATCGCAGCCATACTGGCGGCGGTATGCCTGGCACAGCTTGATCCCGGCGATCTTGGCGAGCGCGTACCATTCGTTGGTCGGCTCCAGCGAACCGGTCAGCAGCGCCTCTTCGGCGATCGGCTGGGGGGCGAGCCGCGGATAGATGCAGGATGAGCCGAGGAACAGCAGCTTGGCCGCGCCATGCTGGCGCGCGGCCTCGATCACGTTCGCCTCGATCATCAGATTGTCGTAGAGGAAGCTGGCGGGGTAGCTGTCATTGGCGAGGATCCCGCCGACCTTCGCGGCTGCGACGATGACCACCTCGGGCCGGTTGGCGGCGAACCATTCACGCACGGCTGCCTGTTCGCGCAGATCGTGGCCGCGCGGCGCGGTCAGCACCTCGCATTGCTCGCTAGCCAGCCGCCGGATGATAGCCGAGCCAACCATGCCGCGGTGCCCCGCAACGTAGACCCGCTTGCCAGCAAGCTCGAAATGCGACGAAACGCTCCCGCTCATGATGTGAGCGCCAGCGCGGCAAGCTGCGCCCAGTCCTCCCGGCCAAGCGTCTGTAAGTGTGCGGGAGTGGCGGGCCCGGAGGTGCCCGTGAGGTCTAACAGGGCCCTGCTGGCCACATGGACATCCATCGAAATGCAACCTTTCACCGGACTGGACGCGCAAACGGCGGAGCCAGCCGTGCTAGTCCGGCTTCGGAACCGAAAACGATCCCGTTACGCGGCCGCCGCTGCTCGTGCTGCTCGTACCGAGCGCCGAGGAAGAACCGCCGGCGCGGCCATCGATGCTGGAGACGCCGCTGACCAGATCGATTACCAGCCGCCCGCCATTGAGCGTGTCGCCGCCGCGCCGCAGGGCGACGCCGCCGGCCATGGTGATGATCCGGCGGTTGAAATCATAGATCGCGACGTCGCCGGTCGCGCTTTCGTCGCCACGGGTGACGGTGACGCCGCCGGTCGCATCGAGCCGCTGGATGCTTAGCGAACCCGCGTCGGAATAGGCGACCGTCGTACGCGCCGCACGCACCCGCAGCCCGCCCTGTGAGATATCGACATTGCCCGACAGCACAACGCGATTCTGCCGGTCCTGCAGCTCGATCCGGTCGGCGGCATAGTTGACCGGCGCGTTGCTGTTGTGGCCGGCAATCGCCTGCGCACCCGCCTGCCCCAGCGCCACCAGCGCCGCGCCAAGCGCAAAGCCCGCCAGCGCCGAACGCAGGGCCTGGGAACGGAGCGACCTGACTGCCTTCGCGCTCGAAGCCATTACGGCATCCTCAGCTTGCCGGGCGCCATGCGCAGCCGGGCGTTACCATTGAGCGCGATCGTCCGCGCGACAAGATCGGCGTTTATCGCGTTGGCCGCAAAAGTGCCAGCCGGAATGGCGCCGGTGATCCCGCCCGAGCCGGTAATCCGGCGGCGCCGCAGATCGACGGTAACGCCGCGGGCGGTCATCCGGTAGCCATCGGCGGCGGTGACCAGGACCGGCCCATCGACCCGCACCGAATTGCGGTCGAAATCATAGGCGCCGCCTGGTGCGGAAATCCGCGCTTCGCCATCGGCAAGCTGCAGCGTGGCGACCAGATCGTCCATATGCACGATGGGATCGCTGGCCGAAACCTGCGCGGCACTGCCCGCTGTCACCAGAAAGCTGCGGCCGAGATTGTCCCTGCCGCGATAGGAGGCCTGGGAAACGCGCAGCCGGTCCTGGGCGATGGCCACCTTATTTCGGTCGAGCAGGAAGCTGATCTCGCCGCGCGGGCCTAGCGGGGTAAGGATCATCACGGCGGCGACCAGTCCGATCAGCGCGGGCAGCGCCGTGGCCAGGAACCGGATCAGCTTGTCGTGGAAGCCCCCCGGCGTGGCGAAGGCCCGGCGGCGGTCGCGGATGAGGTCGGCAGCCTGGGTCATGGGGGCGGCTAGAAAGCCTCAGGCCGATTCGTGGCTGAAGATGTCATGCTCGGCCCAGCCCGCCAGATCGAGGCGGGCGCGGACCGGCAGGAAGTCGAAGCAGGCCTGAGCCAGTTCGCGGCGCCCCTCGCGCGCCAGCCGCGCGACCAGAATGGCATGCATGGCGTGGAGGTAGCGCACATCGGACGCGGCATATTCGAGCTGCGCCTCGGAAAGTTCGGCTGCCCCCCAGTCGCTCGATTGCTGCTGCTTGGAGACCTCCTTGCCGAGCAGTTCCCGAACCAGATCCTTGAGCCCGTGCCGGTCGGTATAGGTGCGCACCAGCTTGCTGGCGATCTTGGTGCAGAACACCGGCGCCGCGGTGACGCCGAGATAATGCTCGATCGCGGCGAGGTCGAAACGGGCGAAGTGGAACAGCTTGAGCCGCGCCGGATCGGCCAGCACCGCCTTGAGGTTCGGCGCGGCATAGGCGGTGCCGGGCGCAAAACGCACGAGGTGCTCGTCGCCCTGGCCATCGGATATCTGCAACAGGCACAGCCGGTCGCGCGGAGTGACGAGACCCATGGTCTCGCTATCGACCGCCACCGCGCCGGGCGCGAGAACGTTCGCGGGGAGATCTTCCTGGTGGAGATGGACAGTCATACCGCCACGGTGCTTAGGCCCAACTTGGCGATGTGGGAAGTCCCGGATAAGGCAGGAGATGTGCAGCGTGTCGGCAGGCGAGGCAGTTCCGGACAGCTGGCGGGCGGCGTTGGCGCCGGCGCTGGCAAACCGCGCCGGCCGCAAACTCAGCGATTTCCTCGAGGCCGAGGAGGATATCGGCAAGCGCATCTTTCCGCCGCGCGGGAGCCGACTTGCCGCCTTGGCGCTGACCTCGCTCGATGCGGTGAAAGTGGTGATTCTCGGGCAGGATCCCTATCACGGAGCGGGGCAGGCGCACGGATTGTGCTTTTCGGTCGCACCGGGGGTTAAAATTCCGCCCTCGCTGGTCAACATCTACAAGGAACTGGCGAGCGACCTTGGCCTGCCCCGGCCCGGCCACGGCAACCTTGAAAGCTGGGCGCGGCAGGGCGTGTTGCTGCTCAACACGTCACTGACCGTGGAAGAGGGCCGCGCCGGATCCCACCGGAACCTGGGCTGGGAGGCGATCACCGATGCGGCGGTGGCGGCGGTGGCGGCGAAACAGGAGCCCTGCGTGTTCATGCTGTGGGGCAGCCACGCCCGGGCCAGGGCGCTGCGGGTGCCAGGCCTCGCGAACAGCCGCCACCTGGCCCTCACCGCAGCCCATCCCAGCCCGCTATCGGCGCACGCCGGCTTCTTCGGCTGCAAGCATTTCAGCCAGGCCAACGCGTTTCTCGAGGCGCAGGGGAGAGGGGCGATCGACTGGCGGTTGTGAGGCTCAGCGATACGCAATTGCCCGGAGGCGCAATTTTCTTGCGTTTTGACGCAATGCACCCTAGAGGCGCTCCAGCAATCGGCGCGCGGGCCTTGTCTCGCCGCAGTCCTGGCAGCGTGAGGTTTCGCGTTTCAACGCCTAACCGCCCGGACGTACGATCGCCGTATTCGCCTGAAGCTTCCTTCTTCACGCAGGGTCGCAGTTAACGAACCCTTGCTTGCGCAAGCAGCGCCATGCCGTGCGCCCGCATTCCATTTTGAAAGTATTTCATGTCCTATTTTTCCGACCTTGGCCTGGCCGAGCCTCTCATCCGTGCGCTCGAGACCAAGGGCTATTCCGATCCCACGCCGATCCAGAAGCAGGCGATCCCGGCGCTGCTCAAGGGCCGCGACCTGCTTGGCATCGCTCAGACCGGCACCGGCAAGACCGCGGCCTTCGCGCTGCCCTCGCTCCACCGCCTCGCCGCCGATCCCAAGGCGCGCAACAATGCCGCCTGCCGGATGCTGGTGCTCTCGCCAACCCGCGAACTCGCTGCCCAGATCGCCGATAACATGCGCGGCTATGCCAAGTACCTGGCGCTCAACGTGCAATGCGTGTTCGGCGGCATCCCCGTTGGCAAGCAGGCGCGCGCACTGGTTGGCGGCTGCGACGTGCTCGTCGCCACGCCGGGCCGGCTGCTCGACCTGATCGAGCAGCGCGCGCTGACCCTGCGCCATGTCGAGATTTTCGTGCTCGACGAAGCCGATCAGATGATGGACCTCGGCTTCATCGTGCCGCTCAAGCGCATCGCCAATATGCTGCCCAAGGAACGCCAGAGCCTGTTCTTCTCGGCGACCATGCCCAAGGCGATCGCCGATCTTGGCCGCCAGTTCATCAACGATCCAGTGCGCGTCGAAGTTTCCCCGCAGGCGACCACGGTCGAACGCGTCGATCAATATGTCACCCATGTGAACCAGGCCGAAAAGCAGGCGCTGCTCAGCCTCAAGCTGCGCGCCGGGCTGGCCGACCAATCGGTCGAGCGGGCGCTGGTGTTCACCCGCACCAAGCACGGCGCGGACCGGGTGGTGCGCCACCTCAACAGCGCCGGGGTCAATGCCGCGGCGATCCATGGCAACAAGAGCCAGGCCCAGCGCACCGCCGCCTTGCTCGCCTTCCGCAAGGGTTCGACGCCAGTGCTGGTCGCCACCGACATCGCCGCGCGCGGTATCGACGTGCAGGGCGTCAGCCATGTGTTCAACTTCGAGATACCCAATGTCGCCGAGCAATATGTCCACCGCATCGGCCGCACCGCGCGCGCCGGGGCCGACGGCATTTCGATCAGCTTTGTCGCGGCGGACGAGAAGCCCTATCTGCGCGACATCGAGAAATTGACCGGCGTCAAGCTGATGCCGCAATCGCTGCCCGAGGATTTCGCCAAGGAAGCCGCGCGTTTGCCGGCTCCCAGCCGCAAGCCCGCCGAGGCGGAGCAGGATGCCCGGCGTGACGAGCGCGACCGGCGCGGACGCTTCGGCGCCAGAAGCGACGGCCGCGGGGGCGGCGGACAGGGCCGCAACAACAATGTCAGCCGCGGCGGACAGGCCCGCGACGGCCAGAGCCGCGATGCCCATGCGCGAAGTGCCCACGGCAGCCGCCCGTCAAGCGATCGCGGCCCGGTGTTCAACCCGTTGGGCGAACGGCATGCCCAGGCCGCCGATGGCCGGACCACACGTCCCGAAGGCGAGCGGCGTCCGCCGCAGCAGCCGGATGGCGAGCGCCGTCCGGCACGGCCCCAAGGCGAGCGGCACACTGGCGCGCCGGGTGATCGCCGCCCGCCGCGCCCCGAAGGCGACCGCCGTCCCGAAGGCGCTCCGAAGCGTAATTTCAGCGGCCGTAGCGGGCCAGGCAATTTTCGCGGCAAGGCACG
>JAYVWX010000331.1:0-2338 GCA_043785715.1 Novosphingobium sp.
GGCACCTGGATGTGCTGGGAACGCAAGCGCGGCAAGCTGGAACAGTTCAACGGCCTCGCCCTGCGCGGCGACCTCAGCCCTTTCCCTGTTCTGGCCGGACAGGTGGAAAATCTGCGGGGCTTGCGCTTCGTGGTGACGGCAGATGCCGATACACGCTTACCCCCCGGCGTTGTCAGCCGCATGATCGGAGCCTTGGCGCATCCGCTCAACAAAGCGCGCTTCGAGCCGGGCACTGGCAAGGTGCTTGGCGGCTATACAATCCTCCAGCCACGGGTCGAGATTTATCCGGAGACCATGCGGCGATCGCTCTTCACCCGCTTTTTCGGCGGCGATACGACGATCGACATCTATTCGCGGGCGGTGTCCGACGTCTATCAGGACCTGACCGGCACCGGCGTCTTCGTGGGCAAGGGCATCTACGAACTGGAGAGCTTTGAACGCAGCCTGGAAGGGCGAATACCCGAAAACAGCCTGCTCAGCCACGACCTGTTCGAAGGCCTGCACGGCCGGGCGGGGCTGGCCAGCGACATCATCGTCTATGAAGGCTTTCCTTCGGGCTATCTCGATTATGCGCGGCGCTGGCACCGATGGGTCAGGGGCGACTGGCAATTGCTGCCCTGGCTGTTTCCGACGGTTCCCGGACGTGGCGGCAAACACCTGCACAACCGGCTGTCGTGGTTCGACAGGCTCAAGATATTCGACAATCTGCGGCGCAGCCTGATCCCCGCCAGCCTGTTGGCATTGCTGTTGAGCGGGTGGTTCATACTGCCCGGCAGCCCACTCGTCTGGACCTTACTCGCGGCTGCCGTGACAGCCGTCCATCTATTCACGGACGTTGTCACCAGCCTGGTGCGTAACCGTCACAGCGGCATGCTGCGCGAACTGATCCATCGCCTGTCAGACCATTTCGGCCGCTGGATGCTGGCCATGATCTTTCTCGTCAACGATGTCTGGGTTGCCGCAACCGCAATAGTGATCACGCTATGGCGACTGGCGGCTGGGCGAAAACTGCTGGAATGGACATCGGCGGCACATGTCTCTGCACAATTCGCCTTCCTCAATCCGCGCCGGGCGGCATGGCGCCATATGTGGGTCTCGCCGGCAGTTGCCATTGCTGCCGGTCTGGCGCTTGCGCTGATGCGGCCGGGAGTCCTGCCGGTCGCAGCGCCGCTGCTGCTGTTGTGGCTGATAGCGCCTGAAGTTGCGATCCGGATCAACCGTCCGCTCGGGATTCCAGCGGAACGGCTCAACCCGAAAGACAGGCGCTTCCTGCGTGGCATCGCGCGCCGGACATGGCTGTTTTTCGAAACTTTCGTGCGGCCGGAGGATAATTGGCTGCCGCCCGACAATTACCAGGAGCCGCCGGACGAGGCGATTGCCCATCGCACTTCTCCGACCAATGTCGGCATGCTGCTGCTGTCGATGCTGACGGCCTGGAAGCTGGGCTATATCGGGGCCGCCGAACTGGAGATGCGGCTGCGTCAAACGCTGGATACGCTGGATCGCCTCGAAAAGCATCGCGGCCACATGCTAAACTGGTACGATACAAGGACGCTGGAGCCGCTGGAACCGCGTTATGTGTCGACGGTGGACAGCGGCAACCTGGCGGTCAGCCTTGTTGTCGTGCAGCAGGCTTGCCTGGAGGCCGCCCGAGGGTCGGCGGTGACGGCGCAATTGTGGGAGGGCCTGACGGATGCGCTCGACCAGCTGGCCCGCGCGCTCGAAATAAATGGCCTCGATCCGGAGCGCAAATGCAGTGCCCTTGTCGCCGCGATGAGCGAGCAGGTCTCCAGCGGGAAGCGCGACATCGGCGGATGGAGCGCAATGCTGGACCAGATGCACGGTCATGACGTCCCGGGTTTGCGGGAACGCCTCCACCATCTCTTGACACAGGGCGAGAATATCTCCGCCGCGCTGCTGCGTGACGTGCAGGTCTGGACCGAGCGCGTCGATCATCACTTGCTGACCATGCGTCGTGATCTGGACCGGTTCCTGCCTTGGCTGCGGCTTGTTGCGCAGCCTCCGGCAGGATGTGTCGACCGGGCCGCCGCGCTCGGTCAAACGCTCGGATCTGTGGCCGACTCTCCGGCGCTCGACCTGGAATCAGCCTTGCGCCATGCCCGCGAATTGCTGGATGCTGGCAAAGGGGTGCCCGCTGACAACGAGACCAGCCAGTGGGAGAGCGATGTCCTCGCCGCGCTAGATCACTCGGCAGAGGCGCATAGGCAGTTGCAACAGCATCTGGAAGCCATTGCCGAACGGGCCGGGGCTTGGGCGCATGGCATGGAATTCGGCATGTTGTTCGATGAAAGCAGCCGACTGTTTCATATCGGATATA
>JAYVWX010000332.1:0-5529 GCA_043785715.1 Novosphingobium sp.
CGGCGCGGCAGGGCGAGCGACGACCTTGAACCATACACCCGTCCGCACCCGCGCCTGCCCGCTGCTCTCGGAAGCGACCCTGGCGACCACCGGTCCGCATTACTTCGACGATCATCAGGGCAGCCATTTCATGGCGCTCGCCGCCCGCACCGACCACAAGCGCATGATAATGGGCGGCGACTGCTACAATTACGCGCTGCTTGCCTCGGGCCACATCGACGTGGTCTGCGAAGCCAACCTCAAGCTGCACGATTGGGCCGCGCTGGTGCCGGTGATCCAGGGCGCCGGCGGGCTGGTGTGCGACTGGAACGGCGATCCGCTCCACGCCGGCAGCGACGGCCATGTCCTGGCGCTGGGCGATCCGGCGCGGCTGGAAGATGCAGTGGCAGGGTTAAGCCACTGATTCGCAGGCCTTGCCCAATCACTCCGCACTGTCGCTCGATTCTCCATTCCGGGGAGGCAAATTTCCCTTTTCATTTGAAAGATGGTCGAGAGCCTCTGCAATTTTGATTGCAACAAATCGTAGTGAAAGTTTGTCGGCAATGGCAAGTGCCCGCCGCAGTGAGTTGATCAAATCTTCTTCCCGATCATAGATGTCCATAATGCTACCTACCGTTGGTAGCGCTCGCCATAGCCGTGGATAAGTACGATTTTAGACGGGCATGTTAAGTAATTGTACGGATGAAGAATTTTCAGAAACGTAGAAGCTTGATTATGCCCCAATAAAGCGGAAGGGTGTTGGCTGATTGCGTTTTTGCCCTCTGGAAATAACTTTCGGAACCAACGTACAAGACCAACGTTCCTACCAATTAAGAGGTAGTAGATTCAGGTTAATAAAGAATAATTTGTGCCTCGAACCGTTCAGCGGGAACTGAAGGGTCCGAGTTTAGGGGTCGTAAAAATGGGCAATAGCGATGATAGCGTGGCACTGCTCCGGATTTCGAATCAGATCGACGGAATTTATCAACGGTTAGAGCACTTAGGTTCCACATTAGAGGCTGTCACCCAAGGCCCGGCAGGTGACAGTGTCTTTCGCTTCCAGCAACAGGAGGAAAGAGGTGCATGTGCAGTGCGTGCAACCCGCCTGCCGCTCCCCGATCCGCGTCTTGTGCGTCGCATTATCCGACAACGCCGACTGCGCGCTCGCTATTTCGCTGGCGATTTTTTCGGTGACCCCGCCTGGGACATTCTCCTTGATCTAACCGCCGCCCGCGCGGAGCACGCGCGCGTTTCGGTCACGTCGCTGTGTATCGCTTCAGGCGTTCCTCCGACGACGGCGCTACGCTGGATCGGCATGATGACCGAAGCGGGATTATTGCAGCGCGTTGAAGACGACACCGACCGCCGTCGCGCTTTTGTCGCTCTGACCGACAAAGCGGCAGATGCAATGGCGCGGTATTTCGCCGAGCTAGGCGCTGACGCGGTATTTGATCTGTAGCCCAAAAACTTCTTTGGCCCGCACCGATCACAAATGGATGGTAATGGGCGGCGACTGCTGCAATTTCGCGCTGCTGGGTGGCGCACAACCCCAACATTGCCTATGCGGAGCCTGAGCAATGCTGGTGACAGGTTAATACCGATCGCTTTCTTCAGACCCAGAGCGACATATTGCGCAGCATAGCTTGGTGCAGCAGGTAGCGCAAAGCTAAAGCTTACCGGCAACCCGACATTCTATCGCGCCATGGGAGCAGAGCCGCCACTGCCTACCGCATCGGGCGATGTTGTCCGGGACACTCGCATTGGCGGGCTGCCTCCTTCGCACGCATTTCGCCGCGAGTTCATTGGCGTTTCCGCCGGCAGCGCCTAAATACCCGGCAATGCCGCCCGACCTTCCAGCCTCCGATCAACAAACCAGCCACGACGGCTGGGGTACGTTGAAGCGGTTCCTCCCCTATCTCTGGCCGCGCGAAAATCCGGGGCTGCGCTGGCGGATCGTCATGGCGGTGGTGCTGGTCCTCGCCGCCAAGGCGGTGACCCTGGCGCTGCCTTTTACTTATAAGCGTGCGATCGATGCGATGACGCTGGCGGGCGATCCCGCCTTCCAGGTCGCGCTGGCCTTTGTCCTCGCCTATGCGCTCGGCCGCTTCGCGGGGGTGCTGTTCGACAATTTGCGCAACATCGTGTTCGAGCGCGTGGGCCAGGATGCGACCCGGGCACTGGCGGAAGACGTGTTCGCCCGGCTGCACCGCCTGTCGATGCGCTTCCACCTCGCCCGGCGCACCGGCGAGGTTACCAAGGTGATCGAACGCGGCACCAAAAGCATCGACGTGATGCTCTATTTCATGCTGTTCAACATCGCCCCGACCGCGATTGAACTGATCGCCGTGGCAATAATCTTCTACCTCAATTTCGGCTGGGGGCTGGTGGTGGCAACGGGGCTGGCGGTAGTTGCCTATGCCGCCGTCACCCGCTGGATCACCGAATGGCGCAATGCGCTGCGCGAAAAGATGAACCGGCTCGACACCCAGGCCATGGCCCGCGCCGTCGATTCGCTGCTGAATTACGAGACGGTCAAATATTTCAGCGCCGAGGACCGCGAACAGGCGCGCTACGCCCAGGCGACCGGCGCCTATGCCGAAGCCGCGGTCAAGAGCGAGAACAGCCTGGGCGGGCTCAACATCGCCCAGGCCGCGATCGTCAACCTGCTCATGGCCGGCGCAATGGGCTATGCCGTATGGGGCTGGTCGCAGGGCAAGCTGACGGTCGGCGACCTGGTTTTTGTCAATACCTACCTGACCCAGCTGTTCCGCCCGCTCGACATGCTCGGCATGGTCTACCGCACGATCCGCCAGGGGCTGATCGACATGGCGGCGATGTTCTCGCTGATGGATACCCCGATCGAGGTGCAGGATGCCCCCGGCGCCCCGGCGCTGGCGATCCGGCGGCCGACGCTGGCCTTCGACAACGTGACGTTCGGTTATGATCCGGACCGCACCATCCTCCATGGCCTCAGCTTCGAAGTGCCGGCCGGCTGGCAGGTGGCGGTGGTCGGGCCTTCGGGCGCGGGCAAAAGCACCATTGCCCGGCTGGTGTTCCGCTTCTACGATCCGTGGGAAGGCCGCATCCTGATCGACGGGCAGGATATTCGCACGGTGACGCAGGCGTCCTTGCGGGCCGCGATCGGCATCGTCCCGCAGGACTCGGTGCTGTTCAACGACACAATCGGTTACAACATCGGCTACGGCCGCGATGGGGCTTCGCCGGCGGATATCGAGGCGGCGGCGAATGGGGCAGCGTTGATGCAGCTGATCGAGCGGCTGCCGCAAGGCTTCGCCACCGAAGTCGGCGAGCGCGGGCTCAAGCTTTCAGGCGGCGAGAAACAGCGCGTGGCCATCGCCCGCACCCTGGTCAAGAACCCGCCGATCCTGCTGCTGGACGAGGCGACCAGCGCGCTCGACACCCGCACCGAGCAGGAGATCCTGGCGACGCTGCACGCGGTCTCGGCGAACCGCACCTCGCTCAGCATCGCCCACCGCCTGTCGACAATCGCCGACGCCGACCGCATCCTCGTGCTGGACCAGGGCCGGCTGGCGGAGAGCGGCACGCATAACGAGCTGCTGCGTCTCGACGGGCTTTACGCCGAAATGTGGACCCGTCAGGCGCAAGAGGTCGCGGAAATCAGCGAGGCGGCGGAGTAGGGGCGCCGGCCCGGCATTCGGTCCCGGCGATTGCCCAACCCGACCTGGCCGATTGACCGGCCGCGCCCGCTCGGCCAGAAACCGGCATCCTGTCTGCCGAAAGGGCCTGCCCCGGATGTCCGAAGCCGCAACCGCGCCCGTCACCCCACCCGCTTCCGATACGGAACGCTTCGGCCACCCCCGAGGGCTGTGGGTGCTGGCCGGCACCGAACTGTGGGACCGCATTTCGTTCCACGGCATGCAGGCGATGCTGGTGCTCTACATGGCCGGCGAACTGCTCAAGCCGGGGCGGATCGAGCGGGTCGTCGGCTTCGAGGGCTATCGCGGCTTCATCGAGGGGATGACCGGGCCGCTGTCCTCGCAGGCGATGGCGACCCAGACCTTCGGGCTCTATGTCGCCCTGGTTGCCTTCATGCCGCTGATCGGGGGCGCCATCGGCGACCGCTGGATTTCGCGCCGGGCGGCGGTGACGATTGGCGCGCTGCTGATGACCTGCGGTCATTTCGCGCTGGCGTTCGATGAGACCTTCCTGCTTGCCCTGCTGCTGCTGGTTACGGGCGCGGGGATGCTGCGCGGCAATCTCAAGGCGCAGATCCGCTCGCTCTACGCGGCAGGCGACCGGCGGCAGGCCGACGCCTTCCAGGTTTATTCCTTCGTCGTCAATTTCGGCGCCTTCATCGCGCCCATCGTCTCCGGCGGGATCGCCGCGGTCTATGGCTGGCATGCCGGCTTCGCGGTGGCCGGTTTCGGCATGCTGATCGGCCTTGTCTGGTACCTCGCCGGCTCGCGCCACCTGCCGCGCGAGAGCGAAACGCGGATTGCCCAGGCCGGCGGCAAGCTCAATCTCGCCCAGCGCAGGAACCTCATGCTGCTGGCGCTGATGTGGCCGATCTCGGTCGCCTTCTGGACCGCGCAGGCGCAGATCTGGAATGTTTACAACATCTGGGTGCGCGACACGATCGACCTGTCGATCGGCAGCTTCACCATGCCGGTGCCGTGGCTGCAATCGCTCGACGGGCTGGCGCCGGCGGCATTCACCCCGCTAATTATCTGGATCTGGCGGCGGCAGGCGGCGCGTGGCCGGGAGCCCGATCTGTTCGTCAAAATGGGCATCGGCTGCCTGATCTTCGCCGCCAGCGTGGCGCTGCTGGCCCTGTCCCCGATATTTGCCAACAGCGCCGGCCGCTCGCCGCTGGCGGTGCCGGTGCTGTTTCATTTGTTTTCGAACTTCGGCGCGGTCTACTTCTCGCCGGTGATGATGACACTTTATGCGAGCCGCGCTCCGGCCCGGCTGCGCGGCACCATGCTCGGCGTCGATGCGCTGTCGGTGTCGGCGGCGAGCCTGCTCAGCGGCTATATGGGCGGCTTGTACGAGACCATGGCGCCGTCCACCTTCTGGTGGATCAACGCTGGAATCGTCGGCAGTGCCGGGGTGCTGCTGGTGGTCGGTTCCAGACCGCTGCGGAGCATCTTCGGGCCGGAATGGCAATCGGCCGATCCGCTTGAGGAGGATGTTACGGTTCCCGAGGCAAAACCGGCGCTGGCCTAAAGAATGTATTTCGACAAATCGCTGTCCTTGGCCAGCGACGCCAGGCGCCCGCTGACATAGGCGGCGTCGATCGTCACGGTTTCGCCGGCGCGGTCCTCGGCCTCGAAGCTGATCTCCTCAAGCAGCTTTTCCATCACTGTCTGCAGCCGCCTGGCGCCGATGTTCTCGATGCTTTCGTTGACCTGCGCAGCGATCTTGGCGACTTCACGCGCGGCCTCCGGGGTGAAAACGAGCGTCACCTTCTCGGTCGCCAGCAACGCGCAATATTGCTCGACCAGATTGGCGCGGGTTTCGGTCAGGATGCGGACGAAATCCGCCTCGGTCAGCGCCTTGAGTTCGACC
>JAYVWX010000333.1:0-3025 GCA_043785715.1 Novosphingobium sp.
ATACCCAGAAATTGCTGTGCGAGGCGATGCATGGCCTCACCCACGAGCCGCGTGCTGCGACACCGTCACTGGTCCGGCGCATGATCGCCGCCGGGCGGCTGGGAAAGAAAAGCGGCCGCGGTTTTCATTCCTACGGCGACCGCAAGATGTTTGGAGCCTGATATGGCCGTGAAATTCCTGATCGAGGGCGAGAGCCGCTCTTTTCCCGAGGGCGCCATCGCGATGGCTGGGGAAGGGCTCGTGCTGGCTGGCCGTCCGCGCGGCGTGAGCCAGACCGGCGTCGCGGCGAATATCGACTTTGTCGCGGTCGAACTCGGCACGGAATGCCTTGGCGAGCATGTTGGCCTCGAACCTGAGGCCGGATTGCGAAAATTCGTTGGATTTGCCCGCTTCCGGCTGGGCGAGGACGCGCCCACCCAGCTGATCGAATTGGTGTCGCTGCCCAATACGGAACCGGCGGCGGTCGCGGCGGCGCAGACCGCGTTCGAGAGTGCCGGCTTCAAGGTGGCGCGCTGCGCCGACACCCCCGGCCGCATCGTCGACCGGCTGCTGCGGCCCTATTTCAATGCCGTCCTGCGCCGCCTCGACGAAGGCCTGGCATCGGCAGAAGACATGGACCGGACCCTGCAGCTTGGGCTCGGCTATCCCGAAGGACCAAACGCGCTGCTCGCACGGACCGGGCTCGAGCATCACCATGACGTAACGTCGGCCTTATACGCTGCGCTCGGCGATCAGGACTTTGCGCCAGCGCGGCGGGCGCAGGTCGCCAAGGCGAAGAGCTTATCATGAGCCTGCCGCCCAGCATTCGCCACGGCGCCAACGGCATTGAGGATCCCCGCATCAGGCAGGCGCTTGCCGAGGCCGGGGACCGGAGCGGATTGGCCCTCGAAAATCATCTCGTTTCCCTGGTCGACTATGATGGTCAGCTGTGGGCGACATGGCGGAACGCGCGGCTGGGCCAGTGCTACGGCGCAGCGCTGGCGGACGCATGGTCGCACGCCGGCGGTGAGCGTGGCGCGCTTCATCTTGTCCGCATCGATGAGGATTTCGATTACCAGGAAGACTGCATGAACGAGGCGGCGGAACCTCTGCCCTAGAAACTTTGCTTCCACGCGATCTATTGTGAAAAACCGGTGCCCACTTTTTCGCATCGCGCTTTAAGCGGCGGCATCCAGATCGGCCACTGTTTCGCGCACAACGTCGCAGATGTGGCGAATCATCGCCTCGACATGCTCCTTGTTGCGAACATCCTTGGGATGCGCTGCGATGAGCGAGCGCTTGAGCGCGGGGGTCAGGCGGATCGTGGCGAACAGGTCCGTGTCGAATTCCAGTCCGGCGGTCGATTGGGGCAGGATCGTCGCCAGATTTCCCTGGGCAACAAGCGCGCGAATCAGCGGGATCGAATCCACCTGAAGGTGTGGCACGAACCCGGCTGCGCTTTCCATGTAGGAATTGATGATATTTCGCAGTCCCTGCGCCGACGACGGCACCACGAGGCGGTGTTCGGCCAGCGCCGCCCGCGTCACCGACATATTGCCGGCAAGCGGATGATCGCGCCGCACGATGCACATCATAGGCTCGACGAGCAGTTCGTAAACCTCGAACTTGGCCTTGTTCGGAACCGACAGCACAATGCCGATGTCCACCTTGTCCGCCACCATCTTCTCGTAGACTTCACCTGTCAGGACTTGCAGGGCAACCACTTCGACGTCGGGTAGTTCCGCCATGAATCGCCGCAGGGCCTCGGGCATATACAGGCTCATGAAAGTTGCGGGACCGGCCAGCCGAACCTGACCGGTCGGGTGGCGGCGGGCGCTGTCCAGCTCGGTGGTGGCTTGCGTCATGACTTCCAGGATCGTTTCGGCATGCCGGAACAGCAGTTCGCCGTACCGTGTCAGCGTCACTCCCCGGCCATTGCGCTCGAGCAGTTGCACACCGACTTCGTCCTCCAGCTTGGCGATCTGGCGGCTGATCACCGGCTGCGGCGCGCCCAATGCGGCCTCGGCCCGGCTGAAGCTACCGTTCCTGGCGACATGATAGAAATAGAGCAGGCGCCGGGAGTCGATGATCGACCGGCTCAATGCTTCGGACATGCTTTCTCCTTTGGGCGAGCATGGCCTGCTGAAGCGCCTGCTGGCTTGGTCAAGCGCTTGCATCCGGCGAACACGCAGAATCGAAATTAACCGGAACCGCCGTTAGGATCAGCGGCCGGGCCGGCTGAACCTGCCCCTTGCCACATTCGAAAAGATAGTAGCTATATCTGATATTCCATCAACGCGAATCTCATCGTCGGCCCAGCGGTCCGTTCTCCCGGCGTCGAACAGGAGCGAAATGACTTTAAGAGCGGCGATTGTCGGCACTGGCGCGCTCCCTGTCGGCCGTTATCAGACGGCTCCGGGTGCGCCCATTCAGGTCGTCGAGCATGAGCTGCTGGCGCGGCTGATCGTCGACACGGTCGAACAATCGGGGGTCGAGCGCGCGCGTATCGGCGCTGTCGTGGTGGCGCAGCCCCGACCCTACACGCGCCAGCAATATTTCAGCACATTCCTCACGGCCTATCTCCGGCTGCCGTGCAGCGGGATCGTCATGGAAGTGCTGGGCAATGGGCTGACCGCGGCGCTGGCATTCGACAAGGCGGTTGACGAGATTCTGCTTGGCCGCGCCGATGTCGCGCTGGCGGTCGGCATCAACATGGAAACTGCGGTCAGCGCGCGCGATCATATGATGGAAAGCATGCGCAAGACCGGCGACGTCGATTTTCATGCGCCGGCCGGCTTCACGCCGATCAGCTGGTACGCGCTCGATATGCAGCGTTACATGTATGAGCATGGGGTCGACCGGGCATTGGTCGCGTCGGTGGCGGTCAAGAACCGCGGGCATGCGGCGCTCAACCCGTTAGCCCAGTTTCGCAAGCCGATCACGTTGGAAGAGGTGCTGGCCCAGCGGCCTATCGTCGAGCCGCTCGGCCTGTACGAAGTTCCGCCGCGCGGCGACGGGGCGGCCTGCGTAATCGTCGCCAGCGAAG
>JAYVWX010000334.1:0-5652 GCA_043785715.1 Novosphingobium sp.
GCGGCACCAGCGGTTAGCGTCCGACGGGGTAGGTTATGGTCTTTTCCTGCTGGAATTCGCGCAGCCAGTCCGGACCGTATTCGCGGCCGATGCCAGACCGCTTGTACCCGCCGAACGGGGCATAAGCCATCTTGCCGATGCCGCCGTTGATCGCGACGTTGCCGGTGCGCAGCTGCAGCGACATTTCGTAGGCCTTGGCGGGATCGGCGGTCATGATTGCGCCGTTCAGGCCATAGCGCGATTCGTTCGCAATTCGCACCGCCTCGTCATCGGTGTCGAACCCGATCACGCAACCGACCGGGCCGAACACTTCCTCCTGCGCAATCGTCGACCGGTTGTCGACATTGTCGAAAAGCGTGATGTCCACGAAAAATCCCTTCGGCAACGCAGCGGGGCGGGTGCCGCCCTGCACCAGGGTCGCCCCTTCATCGCGACCGGCCTGGATCAGGCGCTCGACCTTGGCCCGCTGGGATTCGCGAATCAGCGGCCCCATCAGCACGCCAGGGTCGGAGGGGTCGCCGATTTTGAAGTGCGCCACGACGGTCTTGGCCGCTTCGACAAAGCGCGCGCGGACCGAGTTGTGCACGAGAAAGCGCGTCGTGATGGCACAGCCCTGCCCGGCGTTCACCGTCAGCACCATTATCGCCAGGGCGGCGGCTTGTTCCACGTCCGCATCGGCGCGGACGATCATGGCGGATTTGCCGCCGAGTTCGAGATGAACCCGCTTCAGCGTGGGCGCGGCCTGTCCCATGATCGCCGCCCCGACCGTTCCCGATCCGGTGAACGTCACCATGTCCACGCGCGGATCGGTGGTAAGCTGCGATCCCACTTCGGGGCCGCCGGTGATGACGTTGAGCACGCCGCGCGGGAGCCCGATTTCCTCGGCAATTTCGCCCAGCAGCAGCGCGGAATAGGGCGTGAACGGCGAAGGCTTGAGGATCAGGCTGTTGCCGGCCAGAAGTGCCGGCGTCACCTTGGCGAGGTTTAGCAGGAATGGAAAATTGTAGCCGGTGATGCCGGTGACCACGCCAACCGGCTCGCGCACCACCGTGCCGCCGCCCAGAATCCGCGGCCCGGCTGGATTGATCATGTTGGCGTTGGACGCCACCGGGATCTGTCGGGGTTCCTCGCGCAGGGAATAATCGATCGCCGATTGCAGGTGCTCCAGCGGGGCATCGACCTGCACATTTCTGGTTACGGCTTGCGCGCAACCCACTTCCTTGAGGATCAGTTCCACGATCTGGCCGCGCCGCGCGTAGAGCGCATCGTGGAACTTCTGCATGATGGCGGTGCGCTCGGCCTGGGCCATGCGCGGCCACGGCCCGTTCTCGAAAGCATCAGACGATGATGCGATGGCCGCCTCGGCGGCTGCCGCATCGCCAACCGGCGCTTCGCCGATGACCTCTTCGGTGGCCGGATTGAGCACGGCCTCGCGATCCGCAGCCGCGTGCCATTCGCCATTGATGTACAGGCGTTCGATATTGGTGAAGGGAATGGTCATGGGTCGCCTTACGGGGCCTGGAGGATGATTTCGGCGGCGCGAAGCCCGACGGCCATCGCGGGAGCGTTGGTATTGCCGGATACGAGTGTCGGGAAGATCGAGGTGTCGACCACCCGCAGCCCGGTCACGCCGCGCACGCGCAGCTGGGGGTCGCAAACCGATCGTTCGTCGGCCCCCATCCGGCACGTGCCGGCGATGTGGAATGCCGTGCCGCCCAGAGCGGTGGCGTTCTGCAGGATATCGTCGTCGCTCTTGACCATGGCGCCGGGGAATTGCTCCTCGACGATCCACGGCTTGAGCGCCGGCTGTTGACCCAGCGCGCGCAGCCAGCGAAATAGCGACACTGCGGTGATCCGGTCGATCTCGGCGGAAAAGTGGTTGGCGTCGATCAAGGGCTGCGTATCCGGATCGGCAGACTGGATGCGCACTTCGCCCTGACTTTCCGGGCGGGTGAAATAGCCCAGGATCGTCAGGCCGTGATGCTTGTCCGGGACAACGCCCTTGTCGGTCTGGTTCAGCGAATAAAGGCTCACGCCGATCTGGGCGTCGGCGTGGTGAAGCTCGGGGCGGGTCTTCACGAAACCGCCGACCTCGTGGGCTCCGTGGGTCAGCGCCCCCTTGGAAAACAGGCCATATTGCAAAACGGACTTGAGCAGCCCGATGCCCTGGTAGTTCAGGTTCATGCTGTCACCGGTCACGCGGTACACCGTTTGCAGATAGCGATGCTCGCGCAAGTTGCGACCGACATCGGGCGAATCGACGATCACCGGCACCCCCGCCGCCCGCAGTACCGCCTCTGGCCCGATGCCCGAAAGCTGGAGCAGCTTGGGCGATTGCACCGCACCGGCCGAAAGGATCACTTCGTGCGCACCGACAAAGCGGGTGCCGCTTTTATCACGCAGCGTCACCCCGGTGACCCGGTGGTCCTCGATCTCCACTTTAAGCACGTCGGTTTTGACCAGGACATCCAGATTGGCGCGGCTGCGCGCCGCTTTCAGAAATCCTTTTGCCGAGCTGACGCGCTTGCCCTTGGCGATGTTGCGGGTCTGGTAGCCAAGGCCACCTTCGCGGACGACATCGACATCGTTCACGTCTGCCACCCGCGCTACGCCCATCTGCTGCCCGGCGGTCAGCACCGCCTCGCAAAGACCGTTGCGGGTGGGATGCACGCTCACGTGGATCGGACCGCCGACCCCGCGCCATTCGGCCGCACCCAGTTCGTGGTCTTCCAGTTCAACGAAGCAGCGCCCGATCTCGTCCCAGCCCCAGCCAGTGCAGCCGGCCGCGGCCCAGCCATCGTAGTCCAGAGGTGCGCCGCGGATATAGACCATGCCGTTGATCGCGCTGGATCCGCCAACCGCCCGGCCCTTGAGCCACATTTCGGATGGTTTGTTGCCACCGGGCGAAACATCATAGGACCAAACATGCGGATTGCGGGGATCGAGCAGCTTGCCAATGCCGCGCGGCATGGCGATCAGCGGGCTGGTATCGTCCGGCCCGCTTTCAACCAGGAGAACCCGGGTGGCAGGATCGGCCGACAGCCGGTTGGCGAGCACACAGCCGGACGAACCCGCACCGACGATGATGTAGTCGTACATGTCCACCGCTGCTTCCGTCATCCAAACTCATTCCCTCTCAAAGCGCGGCCGTTGCGCGCGCTTGCCGGGTTGTCCTCATGAGGCCAGTGCCCCGCTAGCGGCGCCCTGGAATGATCAGCCCCATTGCAGCTCAAGCTCGGGCACATGCATGATGTTGCCCACGAAATAGGACACCTTGAACCCATCTTTCAGGCGGAATTCCGGCAGTGCGGTCAGGATTTCCTGGAGCGCGATTTGCAGTTCGAGCCGTGCAAGGTGCATGCCCAGGCACTTGTGGATGCCGGCGCCCAGCGAAATATGCGGCGCCTTGCGATCGAAGCGAACGAGTTCCGGCTCGTCGTAATAGGTTGGATCATAGCCAGTAATCGGGGTCGCCACCGATACATATTCGCCGGGCATGATCTTCTGACCACGGATTTCGATTTCCTTGGCGGCAATGCGGAACGCCGTGACCGGAGCGTAAGCGCGCAACATTTCCTCGACCGCCGTCACGATCAACCCGGGCTTCTCCCGCAGTTCGCGCTGGCGTTCGGGATAGCGCGCCAGAAAACAGAAGATATTGCCAAGCAGCGAGCTCACCGTATCCAGCCCGCCCAGGTAGAGATTGAAGCAGTGGCCGAATATCTCGTCGATATTCCACTTTCGCCCATCGACTTCGTTGTCGAAAATATGGCTGATGTAATCGTCGCGCGGAGCATTCTGGCGATCGAGAATCTCCTCCATCAGGTAGTCCTTGACCTTCCGGACGGCATTGCCACGCACTTCCCAGTCATTGGTGTGGAGCATTTCCTTTTCCCATACCAGGAATTCAGCCATCCGGTCCTGTGGCAGGCCCAGCAGATCAAGGACGATGTTGACCGGATACTTCTCCGAAAACTCGTCGACGAAATCGCAGCTGCCGCGATCCTTGAACTTATCGATCAGCATCCGCGCGCGTTCGCGCACCTGATCGCGCAGGGCTGCCATCTTCTGCGGCGCGAACTTGGGATTGAGCGCGGCGCGGTAGGCGGTGTGGATCGGCGGATCGGCCTCGGTCGGGATCACCAGCCAGTCCTCGCCGATGTTTTGCGCCCATTGGCCCATTCCGTTCTTGGTGAAATTGTCAGGATCGCGCAGCATCGTCATCGTGTCTTCGTAGCCGGTCAGAAGCCAGCCGGGCTGGTCTCCGGGAAAGATATTCGTGACATAGGAGATCGGCGGCAAGGTGGCCTGCAACTGCGGGATCATGGTTTCCTGCGGACAGTCGTACACCCTCTGGCGGGCGTACAGAGGCAAGGTCACGACCAGTTCCTCGGGAACATGGGCGGGGCGCGTTGCGGCGGGTGCGGTGGCCACGGCAAATCTCCTGGATGTGCGGCCGGTTCCGATTGCCGGCTTGTCCGGTCACCACAGCGCCCCTGGCGCGGCCTGCGCCAGTGTAAACTATGTCGCCAGTGAGCCAAACTCTACCCCGCGCCCGCAGCAATGTGCGGCGGCCGGCAAGGCCCGGCCCTAGACAACGATAGGTTCGCGCAGCGGCTCAAAAGCGCAACCCGCCCGCAGGCTGCCGGGAGAACGACAATGCCGTGGGACGAGGTTTTCGATGTCGTGTGTGTGGGCTCGGGCCTTGGCGGCATGTCCGCCGCGCTGACCGCAGCCAACCGTGGGGCGACGGCGCTGGTGGTGGAAAAGTTCCATCTGCTTGGAGGCGTCTCGGCGCTCTCCTCCGGGCAGCTGTGGCTCGGCCCCAACCATCTTCAGGAAGCTGATGGCATCGCCGACAGCGACGCCGATGCCGATGCCTATCTTACCCACCTTTCGCAGGGGTTCGCCACGCCTGACCGGCGCAAGGTATTCATCGAACGCGGGCGCGAGGCGCTGCGCTATATGACGGACGCGATCGGCATCGAGATGACCCTGGTCGATGGTCTGCCAGATTACTATTATTCATCGGTCAAGGGATCGAAGGCGCAAGGCCGTTATGTCGAAGTACTGCCGTTCAAAGCCGAACGGCTGGGCGATCTGGCAGACACAGTGCTGACCTCGCCCTATGGCGACGGCTACAGTTTCACCACGTCGAACGAATGGATTCAAATGCAGGATGGCGGCGAGCACGTCGGGACCTGCCTGCAGCGCCATGTCGAGGCCGGGGAGCGTTGCGCAGGCGCTGGCCTTGCCGCCGCACAGGTGCTGGCCGCCAGGGAATTGGGCGTCGACATGCGCACCTCGACCGAGGTGATCGAGCTGGTCATGGAAAACGGCGAGGTGACCGGCGTCGTCTTGCGCGACGAACGCGGCACGAGGCGCGTCCGCGCCCGCCTCGGCGTGGTGCTGGCAACCGGCGGCTATGACTGGAAGCCTTCGTTCGTAAGCGCTTTCGACGCCCTGCCCCAGGCTGGCAGCATGGCACCGCCGACGGTTTCTGGCGATCACATCGTCATGGCAGCCAAAGCGGGCGCCATCGCAATCCCGGCCCGCGCCCCCGCGCAAAGTCCGATCTTCATCGGGTACAAGGTGCCGGCCGAAACCATTTACGGGCATCCCTCGTACCGGATGTGGCTGCCGGGCGCGCCG
>JAYVWX010000335.1:0-3394 GCA_043785715.1 Novosphingobium sp.
TGCGGGAATATCTGTTCGGCGGCGTGACGCGATTCTTTCTCGAACAGAATGCCGGGCCGCCGCTGTTGCTGGCGCATTGACGCACCAGCCAGCGTTAGAGTTGCACAAATCGCAAGTCCTAATGCGCATTTCGCACTTGCAGCATTTTTATGATTAAACCATACAGACGGTGCCTTTCAGGCATCCTCTCCCAAAACTTCAAGGCCCGGTCGGCAACGACCGGGCCTTTTTTCTTTCCTGCATTGATTAGGTCAACGCGGGGGCCCGAGCCTCCGCGAAGCCAGGGCTCGATGCATTGCCCATTTGAATTTCGGCCCGCCAGTCCCTAGCTTGGGATCCAAGGCAAACCGGGGTCCAAGCACATGGCCGAAGCTGCAGCTGTCGTTGATGAACGTACCGTAAAGCTGCAGGTCGCAGCCTCGCGCCAGGAAGAAAGCGGCCACGGCATCGCCCGGCTGCCCAAATCGGCGATGGGTGCGCTCGGCATCACCGAGGGCGATGTGGTCGAAATAGCCGGCAAGCGCACCACCGCGGCGCGCGCCGTGCTGCCCTATCCTGAAGACGATGGTCTCGAAGTAATCCGCCTCGACGGGCTGCAGCGCGCCAATGCCGAAGTCGGCTCGGGCGACCATGTCGTCGTGCGCAAGGCCGAATCGCGCCCCGCGCAGCGCGTGATCTTTGCCCCGGCGCAGCGCGAAATGCGCCTTCAGGGCCCTGCGCAGGCGCTGCAGCGCAATTTCTTCGGTCGCCCCCTGGTCGCCGGCGATGTCGTCGCCACCACCGGCCAGCAGCAGGTGCGCGACATGCCGCCGCAGGTTGCCCGCATGTTCAACGCGCCCGCCTTCGCGCTCACCCAGATTCGCCTGCGGGTGGTGGCGACCACGCCCAAGGGAATCGTCCATATCGACGAGAACACTGAAGTCGAATTGCGCGAGGAATTCGAGGAAGCGCGCGGCCACCGCGCCGATGTCAACTACGACGATGTCGGCGGCATGGGCGACACCATCCGCCAGCTGCGCGAAATGGTCGAACTGCCGTTGCGTTACCCCGAGCTGTTCACCCGGCTCGGCGTCGATCCGCCGCGCGGTGTGCTGCTCCACGGTCCGCCAGGCACCGGCAAGACCCGCCTCGCCCGCGCCGTCGCCAATGAGAGCGAGGCCAATTTCCTCACCATCAACGGCCCGGAAATCATGGGCTCGGCTTACGGCGAGAGCGAGAAGCGGCTGCGCGAAATTTTCGAGGAAGCCACCAAGTCCGCACCCTCGATCCTGTTTATCGATGAAATCGATTCGATCGCCCCCAAACGCGGCCAGGTTTCCGGCGAAGCGGAAAAGCGCCTGGTCGCGCAGCTGCTGACGCTGATGGACGGGCTCCACGCCGGTGCCGGCATCGTCGTGATTGCCGCGACCAATCGCCCCGACGCGATCGACGAGGCGCTGCGGCGGCCGGGCCGGTTCGACCGCGAGATCGTCATCGGCGTGCCGGACGAATCCGGCCGGCGCGAGATCATCGGCATCCACACCCGCGGCATGCCGCTCGCCCCCGATGTCAGCCTCGACGAGCTGGCCCGCACCACGCATGGTTTCGTCGGCGCCGATATGGCCGCGCTGGCGCGCGAGGCGGCGATCGAGGCGGTGCGGCTGATCATGCCGCAGCTCGATCTCGAAGCGCAGACGATCCCCGCCGAAGTGCTCGAAAGCCTGTCGGTCACCCGCGAGAATTTCCTTGAGGCGCTCAAGCGCGTCCAGCCATCGGCGATGCGCGAAGTGATGGTGCAGGTGCCTACGGTGGGCTGGGACGATATCGGCGGGCTGGGCGAGGCGCAGATGCGGCTGAAGGAAGGCGTCGAGCTGCCGCTGCGCAATCCCGATGCCTTCCGCCGCCTTGGCATTCGCCCCGCCAAAGGATTCCTGCTCTATGGCCCGCCCGGCACCGGCAAGACCCTGCTGGCCAAGGCGGTGGCCAAGGAGGCCGAGGCCAATTTCATCTCGGTCAAATCGTCCGACCTGCTGTCGAAATGGTACGGCGAGAGCGAGCAGCAGCTCTCGCGCCTGTTCGCCCGCGCCCGCCAGGTCGCGCCCTGCGTGATTTTCATCGACGAGATCGACAGCCTGGTGCCGGCCCGCGGCAGCGGCGGCAGCGGCGGCGAGCCGCAAGTCACCGCGCGGGTGGTCAACACCATCCTCGCCGAAATGGACGGGATGGAGGCGCTCAACTCGATCGTGTTGATCGGCGCGACCAACCGTCCGGGGCTGGTCGATCCCGCGCTGCTGCGCCCCGGCCGGCTCGATGAGCTGATCTATGTCGGCACCCCCGATGAGGCGGGACGCGAACATATCCTCAAGATCCACACCGCGAAAATGCCGCTGGCAGCCGACGTTGATCTCGCCAAAGTCGCCGCCGAGACCGACCGCTTCACCGGTGCCGATCTCGAGGACGTCGTCCGCCGCGCCGGCCTCATCGCTATCCGCACCATGGGCGAGGACGCCACGGAAGTGACGGGCGCCCATTTCACCGAGGCCCTTAAGGACAGCCGCGCCACCGTCACCCCGGAGATGGAAGAGGAATACGCCAAGATGAAGAGCGAACTGAAACGCCGGGCGATGGATGTGAACCCGATCGGGTTTCTGGCGCCGGGCATGGTGGAATCGACGCGGGATCGCAAGCACGGGTAGTGTGGGCGGCGACATCGATGTCGATCTTGAGGATTACCAAGCGCCTCTGGGCCATCCGCCCGATCCACCCCGGCGAGATGCTGCGCGAAGACGTGCTCCCGGCGCTCGGCCGCCCCAAGACCGAAATCGCCCGCCTGCTCGGCATCTCGCGCCAGACGCTCTACGACATTCTCAACGAGAAGCAGCCGGTCACGGCGGGCATGGCACTGCGCATCGGCAAGCTGTGCGGCAACGGCCCGGACATCTGGCTCACCCTGCAGAAGCGCTACGACCTGCAAATCGCCGAACGGGAGCTGGCGGAGGAGTTGGAGCGGATACCACGACTGGAAGCGGCTTGAGAGCTGCGAGCCGGGAGGAATTCAATATTGGGTAAGCCCGCGCTCCTAATTTGTATTAGGTCCCCGGAACTCGCGCAACGGGACGCGAGGTAGCGAATGGGCCTGCTATGTATTTTAGTGTGGACCACTAGGACTGTGAAAGAAGAAGGGCGCCCGTTGCCGGACGCCCTTCCCATTGTGTATTAAAACAGCCTTCCGAAAACGATGAGCCACGAGGTCATGGAGTGGAATTTCCACCCAAACACCGCGCGGTACGTCGTACCGTCTGGCTGCTTGGCCTCGATAGCGAGCAACACGGTCATTACGTGTCTCCTCTATCCTCGCACGTGCCCTTATAGTAGCCGACACGTTTGGTGCGTTAGACAGAGGTGGCCCGGTTTG
>JAYVWX010000336.1:0-7827 GCA_043785715.1 Novosphingobium sp.
GGCACCCGCTCCGCCGCCAGGATCGCCGCCGGCTCGATCCGCTCGGCGACTATCGCCCAACGCGCGCCATCGACCATCACTTCAGGCACCAGCGCGCGGCTGTTATAGGTGTTCGCCATGGTCGCGCCGTAGGCCCCGGCGGTACGAAATACCGCAAGATCGCCCGCCGCCACCGCGTCGATGTCGCGGCCCATGGCAAAGGTGTCGGAACTTTCGCAGATCGGTCCGACGATGTTGGCCGTCATGCGTTCGCCACAAGGCCGCACCGCGACAAAATCATGCCAGGCGTCATACAACGCCGGCCGGGCGAGGTCGTTCATTGCCGCATCGACAATAACGAACGGACAGCTCGCGCCCGGCTTGACCCGGATCACCCGCGTGAGCAGCACACCGGAATTTCCGGCGATGACGCGGCCGGGCTCGAACATCAAGGTGGCGTCCCAGTCCGCCGTGACCCGCGCGACCATGGCGGCGTAGTCCTGCGGGCTGGGGAACACCTCCCCGGCCTTATAGGGCACGCCGATCCCGCCGCCGAGGTCCATGTGGCTGATCGCATGGCCTTCCGCGCGGATCGAGCGCATCAGCTCGCCCATGCGGATAAAGGCGCTTTCCAGCGGCTCAAGCCTGGCCAGCTGGCTGCCGATATGAACCGCTAGTCCGCGCATCTCGATGCCGGGCAGCGCCGCCAGCCGTGCAAAGATACCGCCTGCCCGGTCGTAAGGGACGCCGAACTTGTTCTCCGCCTTGCCTGTGGAGATCTTGCCATGCGTGCCGGCATCGACATCGGGATTGACCCGCAACGCGGCCCGCGCCCTTAGTCCCCGCGATGCGGCGAGGGCGGCGAGTTCGGTGCCCTCCTCCTCGGATTCCAGATTGAACTGGCCGATCCCGGCCTCAAGCGCGCGGACCATCTCCGCAGCGGTCTTACCCACGCCGGAAAAGACGATACCCTTAGCGGCAATGCCGGCAGCCAGCGCACGCGCCATTTCGCCAGCAGACACGACATCGGCGCCGTAGCCTTCCTTCGCCAGCAGCTTCAGCACCGCCAGATTGGGGTTGGCTTTCACCGCATAGGCGATGTGCACGCTGGGCAGCACCGCCAGCGCATCGCGAAACACCCGCGCGTGCCGGGTCAGGGTGGCGCGCGAATAGACATAGACCGGGGTGCCGACCGCATCGGCGATGGCGGTCAGCGGCACGTCTTCGGCGTGCAGCACGCCGTTTTTCAGTTCGAAATGGTCCATTATCCGGTCTTTGTTCGCGCCCTGTTGCCGGGGCGGCTATTCCTGGGGCGGCAAGTCGAAGGGATCGTCGGCGCGCTCTTCCGAGCGCTGCCGCAGTTCGACGCTGCGCCCGGGCGCGGCCTGCGGCGTGGTCTCCAGCAGCTGGGAGGAGGTGAGCTGCTCGCCCCGCCCATAGGGCGCGACCGGCAGCTGCTTGCCCGCCTGGGGCTTGAGATCGGCGCGCACGCCGCAGGCGGCCAGGGCCAGCAGCAGGGGCACGGCAGCAAGACAGCGCATCGCGATCACTCCAGCCCCAGCGCGGCGCGCGCCTGGCCAACGCGCTTTCTTACCTCAGCAGGCGCGGTTCCGCCATGGCTGGCGCGTGCCGCGACCGAGGCTTCAACCGACAGCGCCGCGAACACGGTCTCGCCGATCCGCGCGTCGATCCCCTGGAGATCGGCCAGCGGCAGCTGATCAAGGGCGATTCCCCGGCTTTCGGCCAGCTTCACCACGGCGCCGGTGATGTGATGCGCCTCGCGGAAGGGAATATTGGCCTCACGCACCAGCCAGTCGGCCAGATCGGTGGCGGTGGCATAGCCAAGCTCAGCGGCGGCGCGCATCCGGGCCGTGCGGAAGGTGGTTTCCGCGACCATCCCGGTCATCGCCGCGATGGAGAGCGCCAGCAGACCCGCCGCCTCGAACACCGGCGGCTTGTCGTCCTGCATGTCCTTCGAATAGGCCAGCGGCAGGCCCTTCATCGTCACCATCAGCGCGGTAAGGCAGCCGATGATCCGGCCAGAATGCCCGCGGACCAGCTCGGCGGCATCGGGGTTCTTCTTCTGCGGCATGATCGAGCTGCCGGTCGACAGGCTGTCGGGCAGCGCCACCCAGCCAAACGGCTGGCTCGCCCAAAGAATGAACTCCTCGGCCAGCCGCGACAGATGCAGCGCGCATTGGGCAGCGGCCATCAGGTAATCGAGCGCGAAATCGCGATCCGATACCGAATCGAGGCTGTTGGCGGTCGGCATGGCGAAGCCGAGCGCCTGCGCGGTCATGTGCCGGTCGATCGGAAAGCCGGTCCCGGCCAGCGCGGCGGCACCCAGCGGGCACTGGTTCAGACGGGTGTGGGCATCGGCAAAGCGCGAGCGGTCCCGGCCGGCCATCTCGTAATAGGCCATGAGATGATGGCCCAGCGTCACCGGCTGCGCGGTTTGCAAATGGGTGAAGCCGGGCATGATGCTGCCGGCATGTTCGCCGGCGCGGGTAACCAGCGCCGTTTGCAGCGCCTCCAGTCCGGCATCGGCCTGTTCGCACGCCTCGCGCACCCACAGGCGGAAATCGGTCGCCACCTGATCGTTGCGGCTGCGCGCGGTGTGCAGCCGGCCCGCCACCGGGCCGATCAGCTCGGCCAGCCGGCTCTCGGTGGTCATGTGGATGTCCTCGAGATCCCAGTTTTCGGGGACCCCGTTCGTCTCATATTCAGCCGCAATCTGGTCGAGCCCGCCGATAATGGTCAACGCATCCTGGTCATCGACGATGCCCACCGCGCCGAGCATCGCGACATGCGCCTTTGACGCGGCGATGTCTTGCCGCCACAGCGCCTTGTCGAACGGGATCGACGCGTTTATCTCGCGCATGATCGCCGACGGCCCTGCGGCGAACCGTCCGCCCCACATCGCATTGGAGCCTGCCGTGCTGTTATCCCGCTCGCTCACGCTTGCTGTCCTTGGCCTGGCGGTAAGTGCCCCGGCGCTGTTAGGCGGCTGCGATAGGCAAAGCGGCGAGCAGGCGCAACCGCAGGCTTCGGCGAGCCCGGCGGCAGCCCAGCCCGACGCAGTCACCGGCACCATCGACCGCTCGCACAAGGGCAGCGCCCTGCCCGAGTTCACCTTGGCGGACCAATCGGGCCGCAAGCTGCAATTGCGCAGCCTCAAGGGCAAGCCGCTGCTGATCAACCTCTGGGCGACCTGGTGCGCACCCTGCATCACCGAGTTGCCGACGCTCGACGCGCTTGCCGGGCGGAAAGGCGGCGCGGTCAAGGTGCTCACCGTCGCGCAGGACATCACCAACCCCGAAAAGGTCAGCGCCTTCCTGGCCGACCGTGGCTTCGGGCGCCTAGAGCCGTGGCTCGACCCAAAGAACGACCTTGCCTTCCATTACGGCGCCAACACCCTGCCAACGACGGTGTACTACAATGCCCAAGGCCGCGAGGTGTGGCGTTTCACCGGCGGGCACGACTGGTCCAGTTCGGAAACGTCGAAGATGCTGGCCGAGGGGCAGTAGCGAATGTGCAAATCCCCGCGTCGCCAGCGTCAGCAACACCAGCGATGGCAGCAGGAAGGCGAGCGCAATGCCGATAACAGCACTAACGCTTTGATCGGAAACCATGCCGGCGGCGACCAGTGGCCCCAGCGAGGTTCCCGATAATTGCGCGGTGCCCACCAGCATCGGCCCCCGGCCGCTTGGGTCGAGTCCCAGCATGACCGGCATGTGGAACGGGCGGTTGTCCGTGTAGATGTGGCGCATTGACGCCGGCTTGCGGGCGCCGCCGCGCCATTTGTGCCGGCAAGCGACGCTATTACGATGCCTATCGAATTTGCGGGCTTGTGCGCCTTCCTGATTTGGCATCTTAACCGGGGCCTACTCGGATAGCTGCTCGCCCGCCAGCCACACGTACGCACACTCGCACGACCCTGCTCCAGGCCAAAAATTCCTGCAAAGGACGCCTGTCATGACCCCACCGACTACTCCGCTCCCTACCGATCCAGACAAAGCCATGGCAGGCCGCGTTGCCGTCGTCACCGGTTCGACCAGCGGCATCGGACTTGGCATCGCCCGCGCGCTCGCCGAGGCCGGCGCGAGCATCGTCGTCAACGGCTTCGGCGATGCCGCCGGGATCGAGGCGACCTGCGAAAGCCTGCGCGCGTTTGGCGGGCAGATTGAGTACAACGAAGCCAATCTGCTCGATCCGGCCGCTGCGAGCGGCCTTGTCGAAAGCAGCATCGCCCGCTTTGGCCGCATCGATATTCTGGTCAATAACGCCGGGATTCAGCACGTCAGCCCGATCGAGACTTTCCCCATTGAAAAGTGGGATGCCATCATCGGGCTCAATCTGTCGGCGGCGTTCCACACAATCCGCTCCGCCTTTGCACCCATGAAGGCGGCTGGCTTTGGCCGCATCATCAATATCGCCTCGGCCCATGCCCTTGTCGCCTCACCGTTCAAAAGCGCCTATGTCGCCGCCAAGCATGGTCTCCTCGGACTGACCAAGACGGTCGCTCTGGAGGGCGCTCAGGCGGGGGTGACCTGCAATGCCATCTGCCCCGGCTATGTCTGGACCCCGCTGGTCGAGGGCCAGATCGCCGATACCGCAAAGGCGCGGGGGATCGATCCCGAGGCCGTGATCCGCGACGTGCTCCTGGCGGCCCAGCCGAGCAAACGATTTACCACGGTAGAGGAGATTGGCGCGCTCGCGGTGTTTCTCTGCGGGCCCGGCGGCAGCTCGATCACCGGCACGGCTCTTTCGGTCGATGGGGGCTTCACGGCGCAATGAAACGCGTCGTGAGAGGTGCTTGCGCCAAGCCGGTTTATGGCCAAGATTACCATCAATCAGCGTGAAAGGAGACTGTCACCCATGAGCCCTACCGAAGTCTTCGGCATGCGCCTCCAGGCTCTCCACGCGCGCACCGCCGAGACCCCGCTGTTCAATCCGGTATCCCAGCTCGGCCTGGAAATGTCGCGAGAAATCGAAACCGGAGCATTGTCGCTCGACGCGGTGGAGAGCCTGATCGGCGAACTCGAATGCATCGGCCTGCAGGATCGGGCGGCTCGTTTAGCCAGGCTTGTAGAGCCGGCGCCCGCCCTAAACACCATTGACCGCACCGAACAACTCGTAAACTCCGAAAACTTCGAGGCGTTCTCTTCCCGCTGGGCGCAACCGGCGGTGCATGTCGTTTTCACTGCGCACCCGACTTTTCTGCTCTCCCGGGCACAATCCAATGCCGTCGCAGCGGCAGCATCGAGCGGTGAGATCCGCGCGGGGACGGTCTGCACCGTTCCCGCCATCCGGGACTCCATCACCCTCGACTATGAGCATCAGGCGGCGATGCGCGCGCTCACCCATGCGCAAGATGCCCGGGACCAGTTCAATGGAGTGCTATTCGAGCAGGCGCGTCGCCGGTGGCCCGACCGCTGGCGCGCGTTTCGCCCTGTGCCGTTCCGGTTTGCGTCTTGGGTCGGCTACGACATGGACGGCCGTACCGACATCAGCTGGACGACATCGCTGCGCTATCGGCTGGCGGAAAAGGCCGAACGTCTGGCGAGCTACGCAGCAATGCTCGCCGGACACGCGCCAGGCATTTCTGCGCGGCTTGCTGCCGCAGGAAATTTAGCAGGCGAGATGGCCAGAGTGTTCGAACAGGACCTTTCGAATGCCACCGCGCTATCGGAAGCCGCAAATGCGCTGACGACCGATCATCCCGACAAGCTGGTCACCCTTAACCCAGTGATCGAGCAACTGGTTGTCGCCGCCCTGTCAGCCGATGATGCCACGGCGCAGGCATTGCTCGTCGCTGTTGCGGCAATGCAGGCCGACGGGCTCGGCATGGGGTGGATCCATTTCAGAGTAAACAGCTCCCAGCTCCAAAACGCCATTCGCCGCCGCATCGATCCTCAAGGCAAGCTTGACCTTGCCAGTCAGGCCGCGCTGGTGCGGATGCGCAAGCTGCTGGCCGAAGCAAAGCCCTTGCGGTCGAACTTCGCGGCACTGGCTATCGAGAACAGCACGGCAATCCGCCAATTCCTCGTGATGGCGCAAGTCCTCCGTCACGTCGATAGCGATACCCCGATCAGAATGCTGGTCGCCGAATGCGAGCAGCCAAGCACCATGCTCGCCGCGCTGTATTTCGCGGCGCTGTTTGGGATTGCCGATAAGGTCGATGTGTCTCCATTGTTCGAGACCGAAAGCGCCTTGGAGCACGGCGGCCGGTTTCTCGATGCACTGCTCGCGGAGGAAGCCTACCGCAATTACGCGCGCGATCGAGGGCGGGTGTCTATCCAGACCGGCTATTCCGACGCGGGGCGCTTCGTCGGTCAGATCCCGGCAGCGCTTGCGATCGAGCGGTTGCAGGGACGCCTTGCCGAGGCCATGGTCGCCAACCGCCTCACGGATGTCTCGGCCTTGATCTTCAATACACACGGGGAATCCATGGGCCGCGGCGCTCATCCGGTGAGCTTTGCGGACCGCTTGTCCTGGCCCCTCTCGTCTTGGGCGCGGTGGCGGTTCGCCCGAGCCGGGATCCATCTCCAGCCCGAGGTCAGCTTCCAGGGAGGCGACGGCTACCTGTTTTTTGGAACTCCTCAATTGGCGCTGGCCACACTAACACGCTTCGCCGAGCTGGACCCGGTGCCCGGCGAGGTGAACGCCGCGACTGATCCGTTCTACCGCCGCACCGATCTTACGCTCGACTTTTACCGCGCCATTCGCAGCGTGCAGCAACAGCACTTCGCCAGCGGCACATACGCCCGCGCGGTGACCGCATTCGGATTGGGGCTGCTCAATGACACCGGCTCGCGCAAATCGCGGCGCCAGTCGGATCTGGCCGCAGACCGCGGAATGAACTTGCGCCAAATCCGGGCGATCCCGCATAATGCAATTCTCCAGCAGCTGGGTTATCCGGTCAACGTGATCGCCGGCGTCGGCACGGCGGCAGCAGGAAATGTCGAGGAGACGGCCGGGCTGCTGCAGAAAAGCGAGCGAGGGAGGCAGATCGTCAGGTTGATCCGTGCCGCCAACGCTTTAGCCAGCATCAAATCGGTCGCCGCCTATGGCGAACTGTTTAACTCGGCATTTTGGGCGAGCCGGCCCTACCGCGGTGACGAACCCCATATTGCTGACGCCTGCCTGGCTTTGGCCGAATATCTGACCAATGACGATCGCGCGGGTGTGTTTCGCCGCCTGACCTCACGCTTGCGGGTCGATGCTCTGAAGCTGCACCGCCTGCTGGCTCTTATCCCGGACGAGGCGCCGATACCCGAGCGCGAAGCGACGCGCCGTCGCCTTGGCGTACTTCAGGCGCTGCGCCTTGCGCTGATGCAGCACATGTTCTTGCGCGCGGTGTCGGTGCCCGCCTTTAGTCGCGCCAACGACATCAGTCGCGAAGACGTATTGGAAATGGTGTTTACGCTCCGTATCGACGAGGCGGTGGCGCAATTGCGCCGGGCGTTCCCCATCAGCTTTCCGCGGATAGAAGACTTCAGCCTGGCCCAGCCGACCGACTATCCCGACGGCAGCGCGAGCGGCTATGGAGCCATTCGTGCCGATTTCATCGATCCAATCGAACGCGCCTATTCGCTTTCACTCCGGGTCGGCACCGTGATCGCGTGCGAATTTGGCGCGCATGGGTGATGCGATCAGCCGCTAAGTGTCTGACCCGAAATTAATTTTAGTGATACCAGTCAGTTGCGCTTGACGCGGCGGCACAAGGTTGGTTCCGAGGGTTTTGCAAAAGAACTCAAGGGATCGACGATGTGGACTGATACCACCCGGAAGCTGCATGCCCGCAAAGGGCCGGGCTTGCCAAGTGATTTGAGCGATGGCGAATGG
>JAYVWX010000337.1:0-4782 GCA_043785715.1 Novosphingobium sp.
GAAAATCCGATGATACGGGCGAGCATGGTCCGGTTTCCGATCAATGGTCGTGGCTCGCGCCCGACTTTTCAATGTCGGCGCGAATGAGAAAGGCTCCCTTGGCGGCGTAGCGCGTGCCGGGCTTGATGCCGGAAAGCACTTCGGTCCATTCGGGGGTCTTGCGGCCCAGCTCCAGCATGCGGACCTCATAATCATCGCCGAAATTGGCGAAGACGACCGTGAAATCGCGGAAACGCTGCAAAGCCTCGGTCCGCACGGCAAGCGGCACACTCACGGCACTCACCGTGACGCGCCCCTGCAGCGCCATGCCGGGACGCCATCTGCCGTCGCGGTTGGGCAACTGCGCCCGCACCAGGGCGGTGCCTGCAGCAGCATTGCCTGCGGGCAGATATCCGCTCAGCGAGGTCTCGGCGACGGGCTGGCCGTCTAGTGTTTCGATGACAACCTTCTGCCCGGGCCGGATGGTGGTAAGGTCACGCGGGAAGATGTTGAACACGACTGTCGTCTGGCCGGGGTCAGTGATCACATAGAGCGGAAGGTCATAAGTGACGTTTCCGACATTGGCAGTGCGTTCGGCGATCACGCCGCTAACCGGCGCATAGATGGGATAGACTTGCAGCGACTCGCTTGATTCGATCCGCGCCAGCAACTGGCCTTTGCTGACATGATCGCCCACCGCTTTGGTAACCTGAACCACCCGGCCCGGGAATTGCGCGCGCACTTCGGAACGGGCTGTCGTGGCAAGTTCGACAGTGCCCTGGACTTCGCGGGTTTCGCTGATCGTTGCAGGACCGAGCGTCTCGATCTCGATGCCGCCTTCCTTCGCAGCGGCCACCGGGATTCTAGTTCGGCCTTCTGGGTTGGCGAACTTCCAGACATGGCGCTTGCCATTCTCGACAGCGACGACTTCGACGTCGAAGCTGTGAGGCTCCATCACCACGCCCTGGCCAGCCAGATAATCCTTTTCCGGCTTGAAGGCGAAGCGGTCGATCTGGCCGCCAAGCCGTGTCAGCGTCACCGCCATATTGACGGTTGCCGGGTCCACCGGCTTGTCGCCGCGTGTTGGATAGAGCCGGTATTGCGGCGGTTGGCCGTCTTCAAAAATGGTGACTTCAATCGCAAAATCGCCGTTCCTCAGCATCCGCCCGTTGTGCGGGCCTTTTTCATATTCCGAAGCCGCCTTGCCTTCGCTTTCGGCGGGTTTCTCAGCGCCTCCGCCACAACCGGCCAGCGGGGCAATCAGCAGCAGCGCAGCGAGCGCGCGAATGGGTAAAGTCTGGTTCATGGTATGGTCTCCACAGGCCGATCCGCGTCGAAACGCCCCGTCAGCCGGTCAATTTCAGTCTGAGCATCGCGAAAGCGGGTGATGGCATCGAGCCACTGTTCTTGCACCGACACGATCGCATCGGCGGCGTCCTGCACATCGCGGAAGGTGAAGCCGCCCCGGTTATAGCCTTGGCGCACCTGATCAAGCGTGCGGACCGTGCGCGGATAGACTTCCGCCATGATCGCGTCCGCGCGGGCGCGGGCAGCATCAGCATCAGCTCTAAGCGAGGCAAGCCGGCGCAATCTTTCGAGACGGTCAGCCTCGGCCAGGAACTCCAGCCGCTGACGTTCGGCCTGTGCCCGCTCGATATTGCCCTGATTGCGGTCGAACCGCCCCAGCGGGATGGTGACGCCCGCCACCAGTGCAACGTCGCCTGTCCCCCGCAGATAGCGCGCGCCGCCGGACAGGGTGTAGTCCTGCGCGGCCTTGCTCTGTTCGACCACGACACCTGCCCGCGCACGGGCGATTTCGGCATCGCGCAACGCCTGATCGGCCGCTGCAATAGTCTGGGCACTGGAATTCGGCAGGGTGAGTTTGTCCGCCAGTTGCAGATCGGCACCCGAACCCGCCCAGAAGGAGGCAAGGTGATTGCGAGCGTTCGCGAGCCGGGCCCGTGCTTCATCGCGGGCCAATCTGGCCTGAGCGACACGGGCAGCAGCGCGGGTTTCAACAAACAACGGATCCTTGTACCCGCGCACCCGCCGCAGCGCCTCGCGCTGCATCTGGGCTTCGGTCTCAAGCCGTTCCCCGCTGATCCGGGCGGCGTAGTCGGCAATTTGGACATCGACATAGGCGCGCTGAACTGCGGCGGCGAGATTGAGCCGGACGATGCGGGCGCTGGCCTGCGCTACGCCGATGTCCTGCTGGGCGAATGCAACCCGCGCCGCCCGCTTGCCGCCGCGCTCGATCGGCTGGCTATAGGTCGCGGTGATCTCTGCCTGCCCCAGCACGTTATAGGGGCCGGTGCCGACAAAGTTCTCGCCTTGAAGCGTAACGGAAGGATTGGGCCGAACACCGGCCTGGACACGCCCTGCGCGTGCCGCAGCGATCGCTGCGTCGCCAGCCCTGAGCAATGGGGTGGCCTCAGATGCTTTGGCGATAGCCTGTTCAAGCGTCACGGTCTCGGCGCGGGCCGACTGGCCTGCCACGAGCAACGCACCCGCAAGCAATGCGGCGCGTGTTGAATCCAACATGGGTAAACTCCTGATCCTCAAATCACGCAAGGCAGGCGCAAAAGCGCCTGCCAGTTGGCGACAGGATCAGGCTGAAGGGGGTTCCAACGGGGGTGCGGAGTCGCGCGAGGTGAGCATCGCCGCAGGCGCTGGAAACGACAAGGAGCGGCCTAGGCCAATGCCAAACCCGGCATCAAAAGACGTAGCTTCAAGACCAACAGGGGTGATGTGCTGGTGGGGGACGTCCCCGGAACGATCCGCAGTATCCAGGGGCGCCGCTTGCTCAATCGGGCCGGCATCAACCCTGTCGTGGTCATCGGCGTGCGATGGTTCAGGCGATTGGGCTTCAAGCGAATGGACAACGCTGCCCACATGGTCGTGAGACCATGATAAGGCATGGACGTTTGCGAATAACATCACGAATGCCAGAAAGAACAGGGAGAAACGCCGGAGCATTCATTTCGCTAGCAGCAGTTACCATGTTCGGCAATCTCATTGAGAAGAACTGCTTGCGGGTGTCAAGCGGATGAGGCACCCGGACCATCATGTTTACAATTCTGGCTAATCGCACTTATCGCCATCTGCTGAGCGCCCAGATTATCGCGCTCGTCGGCACGGGGCTGGCAACCGTGGCGCTCGGCCTGCTGGCCTATGATCTTGCCGGGGGCAATGCGGGTGCCGTGCTGGGAACGGCCCTGGCGATCAAGATGGTCGCCTATATCGGCGTTGCGCCTGTGGTAGGCGCCTTTGCCGACCGCCTGCCGCGCCGCGCTTTCCTCGTCGCGATGGACGTGGTGCGCGCCGCCGTCGCACTCAGCCTGCCGTTCGTCGATCAGGTCTGGCAGATTTATGTCCTGATCTTCGTACTGCAATCGGCCTCGGCCGCCTTCACCCCGACCTTCCAGGCCACGATCCCCGACGTGCTGCCCGATGAAGCTGATTACACCCGTGCGCTGTCGCTCTCGCGGCTCGCCTATGACATGGAAAGTCTTGCCAGCCCGATTTTGGCGGCAGGGCTGCTAACTGTTATCAGTTTCCACTGGCTGTTTGCCGGAACGTCCATCGGCTTCATCTGCTCCGCCCTATTTGTGGTATCGGTTGTTCTCCCGCGCTCGCCTGCCAAACCGCGTGCAGGCGGAATTTGGGCAAAGACCACGCGGGGTTTGCGGATCTACCTCAAGACGCCTCGCCTGAAAGGTTTGCTCGCGCTCAGCCTTGCGTCGGCAGCGGCAAGCTCGATGGTGATCGTCAACACCGTTGTTATCGTGCGCGGGGGACTCGGCTTTGGCCAAAGCGAAGTGGCGCTAACGCTGGCGGCCTATGGCAGCGGCTCGATGCTCGCCGCGTTCTTCATCCCGCGCATGCTGGACAAGGTCAGCGATCGCGCCCTGATGACAAGCGCTGCAGCGCTGCTGACCGCTGGCCTTGCAACAATGGCGGTTCTTACCGCGCTGTTCGGGAAAAGTAATGCATATTGGCCGCTGCTTCTAACAGGCTGGTTCATCCTGGGTATCGCCTATTCGATAAGCGTCACGCCATCGGGCAGGCTTCTGCGGCGCTCGGCCAATGCCGAGGACCGGCCTGCAGTCTTTGCTGCGCAATTTGCGCTCAGTCATGGCTGCTGGCTGATCACCTATCCGCTAGCCGGACAAATCGGGGCAGGGATCGGTCAGATCGCGGCATTTGCTGTTCTGGCGCTGGTCGCGGGCATCGGAACTGTCTCGGCCCTATGGATCTGGCCGTTACATGACCCTGAATTATTGGCGCATGACCATGATGACCTTCCTCCCGGCCACGAGCATCTCGTTCAAGATCATGCCCAAGGCAAAAGCGCCAGTCACGCCTTTGTGATCGATGACATTCACCCGAATTGGCCGCGCATCGTCTGATCAGGCTACGCGGGAAGCGCATTCTCAGGAGTGGTCGCCGAGTCCTGAAAAAACGGAATGCTCCATGAAGCAATTGGCGCTCTTTCTCGTCGCCACACTGGCCGAAATCGGCGGCTGCTTCGCATTCCGAGCATGGTAGCAGTTTGATCGCTCACCGCTCTGGCTCATCCCCGAAATGGTGTCTCTCGCGATATTTGCCTAGGTATTGGCTAAGTGTCTGACCCGAAATTAATTTGAGTGATACCAGTCAGTTGCGCTTGACGCGGCGGCACAAGGTTGATTCCGAGGGTTTTGCAAAGAACTCAAGGGATCGACGATGTGGACTGATACCACCCGGAAGCTGCATGCCCGCAAAGGGCCGGGCTTGCCAAGTGATTTGAGCGATGGCGAATGG
>JAYVWX010000338.1:0-4949 GCA_043785715.1 Novosphingobium sp.
ACGATCGCGTGCTCGTGCGCCGCATCGAGGCCGAAGAAAAGACGGCCGGTGGCATCATCATTCCCGACAGCGCCAAGGAAAAGCCGGCCGAGGGCGAAATCGTCTCGATCGGAACCGGCACACGCTCGGAAGAAGGCAAAGTCACCCCGCTCGACGTCAAGGCCGGCGACCGCGTGCTGTTCGGCAAATGGTCCGGCACCGAAGTCAAGGTTGGCGGCGAAGACCTGCTGATCATGAAGGAAAGCGACATTCTCGGCATCCTCGGCTGAGGCTGACGAATACCGATTGTCATTCCCACACATCTGAATCTCAAAGGAAACGAACAATGGCTGCCAAGGACGTACGCTTTTCGCGCGACGCGCGCGAACGCATTCTCGCCGGTGTCGATATCCTCGCCAATGCGGTGAAGGTCACACTGGGCCCCAAGGGCCGCAACGTCGTGCTCGACAAGAGCTTCGGCGCGCCGCGCATCACCAAGGACGGCGTCACCGTCGCCAAGGAAATCGAGCTCAAGGACAAGTTCGAAAACATGGGCGCACAAATGCTGCGCGAAGTCGCCTCGAAGACCAACGACCAGGCCGGTGACGGCACCACCACCGCCACCGTACTCGCCCAGGCGATCGTGCGCGAAGGCATGACTTCGGTCGCTGCCGGCATGAACCCGATGGACCTCAAGCGCGGCATCGATATCGCCGTGATCAAGGTGGTCGCGGATCTGGTGAAGCGGTCCAAGCCGGTCTCCGGTTCGGCCGAAATCGCCCAGGTCGGCATCATCTCGTCCAATGGCGATGTCGAAGTCGGCGAAAAGATCGCCGAAGCCATGGAAAAGGTCGGCAAGGAAGGCGTGATCACCGTCGAAGAGGCCAAGGGCCTCGAGTTTGAACTCGATGTCGTCGAAGGCATGCAGTTCGATCGCGGCTATCTCTCGCCCTACTTCGTCACCAACCCCGACAAGATGACGGTCGAGCTGGAAAACCCCTACATCCTGATCCACGAGAAGAAGCTGTCGAACCTGCAGGCGATGCTGCCGATCCTCGAAGCGGTTGTGCAGAGCGGACGTCCGCTGCTGATCATCGCCGAAGACATCGAAGGCGAAGCCCTGGCCACTCTGGTGGTCAACAAGCTGCGCGGCGGCCTCAAGGTTGCTGCCGTCAAGGCGCCAGGCTTCGGCGATCGCCGCAAGGCCATGCTGGGCGACATCGCCACGCTGACCGCCGGCGAAATGATCTCGGAAGACCTTGGCATCAAGCTGGAAAGCGTCACGGTCAGCATGCTCGGCCAGGCCAAGCGCGTGACCATCGACAAGGACAATACCACCATCATCGATGGCAATGGTTCGGCCGATGAGATCAAGGGCCGGGTCGAGCAGATCCGTTCACAGATCGAGACGACCACCAGCGACTACGACCGCGAGAAGCTGCAGGAACGCCTGGCCAAGCTGGCCGGCGGTGTTGCCGTGATCAAGGTTGGCGGTGCTTCGGAAGTCGAAGTCAAGGAGCGCAAGGACCGCGTCGATGACGCCCTCCACGCCACCCGCGCTGCGGTCGAAGAAGGCATTGTCCCAGGCGGCGGCACGGCATTGCTCTATGCCACCAAGGCGCTTGACGGCCTCAAGGGCGCCAACGACGACCAGACCCGCGGCATCGATATCGTCCGCAAGGCGATCCAGACGCCGTTGCGCCAGATCGCCGAGAACGCCGGTCATGACGGCGCCGTGGTTGCCGGCAATCTGCTCCGCGAAAACGACGAAACCCAGGGCTTCAACGCCGCCACCGACGTCTATGAAAACCTGGTTGCGACCGGTGTGATCGACCCGACCAAGGTCGTCCGCATTGCCCTGCAGGATGCAGCCTCCGTCGCCGGTCTGTTGATCACGACGGAAGTCGCGATCAGTGACCGGCCCGACGACAAGCCGTCCATGGGCGGCATGCCCGGGGGCGGCATGGGCGGCATGGGCGGTATGGACTTCTAAGTCCAAGCCAACCGCAAAGCACACTGGGGGCCGGGAAGAGCAATCTTCCCGGCTCTTCGCTTTTTGGGGGTGATGCGGGGCGGGCCGCAGGGGCCGGAGCCCTGCAAATCGGTGTGCGACGAACAGCGCATTTGGACGGCGGTCGAATTGATCAGTTTCCACGAGACGTTCATCCGCACGAAGCATGGAACACATTGCGCGTGCCGCGTGTTGTAGTCATATCTGTGAAGGTGTTCCGACCGGTGTGCAAACAAGGCGGATTTGGGGCGCGAGGTGGTGCTGGTAACCTTGTTGTGGTCTTATGCTCTGATTTTGGGACAGATTTCACGGCTGCTCGCAGCTATGCGGCATTTCATCGCCTCAGCCCTTGCGATAAAAACAGGGCGCGTTAGGCCTCACCGTTAAGGGGATGCTCATCATGAATAATATAACATGCCCGCGGTGATGAGGTTTTCCATCAGACATTTCCTGAAATTGGCGCTTGGTCCGCTCGCGCTTGCCGCGTCCTTCGCGATGGTTCCCAGTTCATCGGGCGCGGCCGACGCCACCGAAATCGGCGCTGCCTTCGATCGCACCTTTGGCACCCAGCCGCGGGTTCAGGCCCAGCCAACATATGACGATCCGTTCCAGTCACAGATTCTCCAGCTCGCCAGCGCCGGCCAGGGCCGCATCGGCGTGGCCGCGTTCGATCTCGAAACCGGCCGCAGCGTCGCCGTACTGGGCGATCAGCCTTTTCCCATGGCCAGCACCAGCAAGATCGCGATTGCGGCGACCTTCCTGGAAATGGTCGATTCGGGCCGCTACAAACTCACCGACCAACTGCCCCTGATGGTGCCAGTCGCGTCGCGCAAATTCGCCGGGCCGGTAGCCCCGGTGCGCGCGGGCATGCGTATTTCCGCACAAGGGCTGATCGATCTCGCGCTGACCCGGAGCAGCAATCCGGCGACGGACGCGTTGCTTGCCGCGGTCGGTGGTCCCAGGGCGGTGAATGATTGGCTTCGCCGCGCCGGCCTCGCCGGAGTTCGGCTTGACCGCGATATCGCGACGTTGGTGCGCGACGATGGCGCCGTCAATCCCGCCACGACGATTGACCCGAGAGACAGCACCACGCCGATGGCAATGGTCCGCCTGCTGGCCGGACTGCACCGCGGGCAATGGCTCAGGCCGGAAAGCCGCGCGGTCATTCTCGATGCGATGGCGCGCTGCGAAACCGGCAAGCACCGCATCAAGGCGCTGTTGCCCGGTGTCAGTATCGCCCACAAGACCGGCACTCTAGCCAATACCGCCAGCGACATCGGCATCATCAACATGCCCGACGGCCGCGTGGTGGCTTTGGCGATTTATGTCACCGGCCAGGGCGGCAAACCGTATCGCGACGCCCGCATTGCCGAGATCGCGCGCGCGATTTACAACGGATATCTGTTTAACAGCGCGACCCTCAGCCGCACGGTTGCGCGCTGATCCGATCGGCCTAATTGCCCGGCGACCGCCACGGCGCATTTGTTTCGGTTCGGGCTGGACCGCAGCCAGGTTTTAATCGCCACCAAGTTTTTGCTTTCCTTTTGGCGGCATGGCGAGTAAGTCTGCTGGTAAGCTAGCCGATGGATGCACGCTTCCCGTTGGCCGGCTTAACTCCAGCATTTGCACACGCACAGGGCCAACCAGCCGTGGAACGGGGCGCAGATGTCTGGTCCGCGGTTTCACGTTACCGGGCCGTGGGAGCACCAAGCGACAGTCAGCCGGCCCTGTGCCGGGCGGCAGTCAGGGGTTAAGGAACACACACCCTTGAATAACAATAATAATAGTAACAGCAATAATCGGGGCAACAACAATCGGCGCCGCGGCCGCGGAGGTAACCGACCGCAAGGCGGCGGTCAGCAGTTGAACCGGATAGACAGCCGTGCGCGCGGCAACGCGCCGCAGATGCTTGAGAAATATCGCAAGCTAGCCCATGATGCGCATCTCAATGGCGACCGGGTGCAGGAGGAAACTTACCTCCAGTTCGCGGACCATTATTTCCGAGTCATCGCGGACGCCCGCGTGCGCCTGGACGATCAGCGAGTCCCCCGGCGCGACGAGCGCTGGCAGGAGGGCGACAGTGACCGCGACGAGGGTGAGGATGCGTCCGAATATGGCGCGGACGGGGAGTATCAGTCTTACGAGCGGCCGCAATACAATCGCACCGAACGGCCCGAGCGACCGGAACGCGCCGAACGTCCGGAGCGGATCGAACGCCCCGAGCGGGTTCAGCGTCCCGTAGCGCAGCGTGAAGAACCAGTCGAGGACGCCCAAGCCGGCAACGAAGCCGGCAATGAAGCGCAAGATAGCGCAACGTCTTTCGAACCGCCCGAAAACCCCTTTGTCCGGGAAAATCGCGGCACGGGCGGGCGTGGGCTCAGGCCCCGCCGCGAAGACCGCCGCCCCCGGCGCGATGCGTCGGCCGAACAGGCCGGTGGCGAGGACGAACCGCGCAGTCTCGATCCCGCCATGCTGCCACCAGCCATCTCGGCGTCCCGCGACGAAACGCCGAGCGATGAGCCGGTAGCTCATGCCGCTAACGACGAAGTCAATGCGCGCCCGCGCCGTACCCGCCGCCCCCGCCCGCCAGTCGATGATGCCGGCGAAACTCTTGAAGCGGCAAGCTGAACCCTGCCGAAGGCGATCGGATAATAACCCGTCGGCCTTCGGCGATTGACTTTCTCCCCGGGCTTCGCCATTGGCCTGCTCCGAGCGGCATGGTGCAGAGCAATCTAATCCCGCCGTTCATCCGTCCGAGACAGTCGGTGCGCGCTTTCCCAGCTAAAACTGGCGGGCGTGCTTAATTTCCGGCCGAGACGGGGAAATGAGATTTACGGCTAACGCTCCTTCGTGAGCGCACGCTGTGCCTTTTGCGCGTTTCGGCGCGGCTCCTTCCCCCCATCGACGGACTCGCCCGTGCCGCTTGCGCGGTGCGGACAGACGTAGCCGGCTGTTCGGG
>JAYVWX010000339.1:0-2331 GCA_043785715.1 Novosphingobium sp.
TATGCCGATCGCGCCGGTGGCTACACCCGTATCATCAAGGCCGGCATCCGCGCCTCGGACGCCGCCCCGGTTGCGATCATCGAACTGGTCGATCGTGACATTTCGGTCAAGGGCCAGGATTCGGGCCCGGTGCTGACCGAGGACGAATACGAGGAAGCCTGAGCGTTCGGCCTGGTCCGCGCTGCGGGCAGGCCTACGGAAATCTCAAAGGGCGGTTGCAGCAATGCAGCCGCCCTTTTTTCGCGGAGTGTCAGCACATTGGCGACAAATCCGGCCTTTCGCGTGGTCCGGCTCTCTGGCATTATTGCGCAAAATCAGAACCCGACGGGAACCGAGGATGCCTAAATGCTTGCGCGCCGCGTTGTCGGCCGCTTTGTTGACCGTGATGACCAACTCCGCGCCTGCCGCCGCCGTGCCCGCTGCTCCCGCAACCCGGCCCGCCTATCCTCAGACCAAGCGTGACGATATCGTCGAGACGCTGTTCGGCGAGCAGGTTGCGGATCCCTACCGCTGGCTCGAAAACGATGTGCGCAAGGATCCGCAAGTCGCCGAGTGGGTCCAGCGCGAAAATGCCGCAACCGACAGCTATCTCGCCGCACTGCCGCAGCGCGACTGGTTCCGCCGCCGGATCCGCGAGCTGACCAACTACGAACGGTTCGGCCTGCCGACTCGCGCTGGCTCGAACTACTTCTACATGCGCAACTCCGGTCTGCAGAACCAGGGCCAGTTGTTTGTGCGCCCGGGAATTGACGGCACGCCGCGGCTGTTGCTCGATCCCAATGGCTGGGCCCAGGACGGTGCGGCCGCGCTGGATGAGTGGAAACCGTCGGAAGACGGGCGCTATGTGCTGTACAGCGTCCAGGACGGCGGCAGCGACTGGCGGATCCTGCGGGTGATCGATGTCGCCACCGGCGAGCCCCTGCCCGACAAGGTCCGCTGGGCCAAGTTCACCCACCTGGCGTGGACGGGCAACACTGGCTTTTTCTACTCGCGGTTCCCGGCCCCCGCAGCGGGCGAGGATTTCCACGCGCAGAATTTCAACCAGGCAATCTGGTTCCACCGCATCGGCACCGGCCAGGACGCCGACCAGCTGGTCTACGCCACGCCGGACCGGCCCGATGCTAACCACGTCGCCGAGGTTACTGCCGACGGGCGCACCGCGATCATCACCAGTTCGATCGGCACCGACGCGCGCTACGAGATCCACACGATCGACCTTGCCGCCGGTGAGCCCGTCCACTGGCAGATCCGCCCGCTGATCACCGGCTACCAGAACGACTGGAAGCTGGTCGAAGGCCTTGGCACGACGTTGTGGTTCGTCACCAACCGCGATGCACCGCGTTATCGCATCGTTTCGATCGATTTGCGCAAACGCACCCCGCAGTGGCGCGACGTGGTTCCCGAGGCCGCCAACAAGCTGGAACGCGGCTCGATTGTCGGCAACAAACTGATCCTCGCCTATCTTGAACATGCCAGCACGCGGGCGGTGGTCTATGACCTCACTGGCAAACCGGCGCGTACGATCGAGCTGAGCGATATCGGCACCGCCAGCGGATTTCGCGGCAAGCCCGGCGATGCGGAGACATTCTACAGCTTCACGAGCTTCAACCGGCCGTCCACCGTTTACCGGCTTGATCTGTCCACTGGGGAAACCCGCCCGTTCGCCGAGCCCGAACTGACCTTCGCGCCGGCCGATTTCGACATCCAGCAGCGGTTCTATCGCTCGAAGGACGGCACCGAGATTCCGCTGTTCGTCGTCCGCCGGAAATCCATCGCGGTGGCCGGACAGCCGGTGCCGACGCTGCTGTATGGCTATGGCGGGTTCGATGTATCGCTCACCCCCGGTTTTTCGGCGGCGCGCATGGCGTGGCTTGAAGCGGGCGGAGCGTTTGCGCTCGCCAACATCCGCGGCGGCGGAGAATACGGCAAGGAATGGCATGACGCCGGCCGGGGCCGCAACAAACAGAACGTGTTCGACGATTTCATTGCCGCAGGCGAATACCTGATCGGGGCGGGGATCACCCCGAAAGGCGGCCTGGTCGTCCAGGGCGGATCGAACGGCGGGTTGCTGGTCGGCGCGGTGGTGAACCAGCGGCCCGATCTGTTTGCCGCCGCCAATCCGCAGGTGGGCGTGATGGACATGCTGCGGTTCGATCGCTTCACCGCCGGGCGTTACTGGGTCGACGATTACGGTTACCCCGACCGGGCGGAGGATTTCAAGATCCTGCGCGCCTATTCACCCTATCACAACATCCGCAGCGGAACGCCCTATCCGGCGATCCTGGTGACAACCGCCGACACCGATGACCGGGTCGTGCCGGGCCACAGCTT
>JAYVWX010000340.1:0-3195 GCA_043785715.1 Novosphingobium sp.
GTTCTGAGCCAGGATCAAACTCTCAAGTTTGTGTCCCAATCAGACCAGCACGGATCGAAATCCGCTAACTGACTTAATTGAATTTAAGGAGCCATTACCTGCACTTATTCAAACGTATGGTTACGTAAGGACATGTAACGGGTAACGACTATTTTAAACTGCCACCCCGAGCCCTGAAGCCCCGGGAGCAGGCGCCGTCGCCCACATGTCCCTTCATCTAAAACCGACAATGTCAAAGAGCCACACAACAAAACAGGCGGACAACCAAGCCTCCCCGATTAGGTACCGGGGGACTGCTGTCCGTATTTGCTGGCGACCGAGTGGCTTGCTGCCGTTTGAAGGGCGGCTCCGCTGCGGTGAACGGGTATATATGGAGAGAGACCCCAGCGGTCAACGCTTTTTTTGCGATTTTGTTTCATTCGCCGATCGGTACCGCAGAAATTCGCCATTTTTTGCGCTTCGAGGGACGCGGTTAACGCGTTCCGCGGGAGCTGATCGACAGCCTGTTCTGACCATGCGGGGAGAATCGGGCGGGTGGCGAGCTGCTACGCCGGTTTGGTTGAGAAATATTCACCAATGCCCGCTAGGCGTTTGAGCCATGGAAACTCCCGGAATCGCACTGGAGCCGGCAGGCGGATTCGCCGAACGGGTGCGGGCGGCTGTGTTCTGGCGGTGGGGCAGCCAGGCGCTGGGGCAGCTGATCACCTGGACGGCGACGCTTCTGGTCGTGCGCCTGCTCAATCCGCATGATTACGGGCTGTTCGCCATGACCCAGGCGGTGCTGACCGCGCTGAACTTCCTCAACGGCTACAGCTACGCCACCTCGCTGATCCAGGCAAAGGAGGTGGACGAGCGCCGGATCGGGCAGGTCTTTGGCCTGCTGATTGTCTCGAACACCCTGCTCGCCGGTGCGCAGCTGCTCGCCGCTCCCCATGCCGCCGCCTATTACGGGCAGCCGGATGTGGCGGTCATGCTGCGGGTGCAGGCGCTCGTCTATCTGACCACGCCCTTCATCGCCCTCCCCTCCGCCCTGCTCGCCAGGCAGCTCGACTTCCGGCGGCAAGCGGTGATCAATCTGGTTTGCGCCTGCGTTGGCGGGACCGTGGCGCTGACCCTTGCCGTCTCGGGCTACGGTGTCTGGGCGCTGGTCTGGGCGCCGATTGCCGGGTTTGGCGCCCGGGCGCTGGGCCTGACGCTGGTTTCGGGCGGACTGGTGCGCCCCATCTTCGATTTCCGCGGCGCTGGCGATATCGTCGGCTTTGGCACCGCTCTCACCCTGTGCCAGCTGTTCTGGATTTTGCAGAGCCAGTCCGACATCGTCATCGCCGGGGGCAGTTTCACGCCGCATGACCTGGGGCTCTACTCCGAGGCCCTGTTTCTTACGTTGATCTTCACCGGACGCTTCCTGCCCCCGCTCAACGAAGTCGCCTTCCCCGCCTATGCCGAGCTCAACGCCGCCGGCCAGCCGCTGGCGCCCGCCTTCCTTTCGAGCATCCGGCTGATCATGCTGGTTGCCGCGCCGTTCTATATCGGTTTAAGCCTGACCGCCGGCCCCCTGGTGGCGACGTTTTTCGGGCCCAAATGGGGGGAAATGGCGCCGTTCGTCGCCGGTCTGGCCCTCGCCATGCCGGCAATGACCTTGCAAATCGCCTGCTCGCCGGCAACCAATGCGCTGGGCCGGCCGCGAATCTATCTCGGCACCAGCTGCATCGGCGCGGTGGTCATGCCGCTATGCTTCTATTTCGGCGCGGCGCTGGGCCCGCCCGGTCTGGTGACCGCCTGGCAGATCGCCGCGCCGATCCTGCTGGCGGCAACGCTGGCCCTCACCCTGCCGGCGATCGGTGCGCGGCTGACCGACCTTGCGGCGGCGCTGGCGCCGGTGATGCTCGGCTGCGGGGCGATGGCGCTCGCCGTCACGGCGATGGCGCAAATCACCGCCGGGCTCGCCGCGCCGCTGCAACTGGTGGTGCTGACACTTGCGGGAGCGGCGATCTATGCCGGCACGCTCGGCCTGCTCTGGCCGCATATCCTCAAAGACACCTGGGAGATGGTGCGCAAGAAGCGCACTGCCGCGCCGCCGGCCGCATTGCCGGCCTGACGTCGCGCCCCGGCGATCCGCCGTCATTCCCGGATCGAGCCTACCGGGCCAGTTCAAGCACACGTGGCCGCCTGCCGAAATCGCGGTGGAGCAGCGCGGAAAATCCCGCGCCGCGCGCAATTTCGCCCACCGCTTCCGCCTGCGCCGCGCCAATTTCAACCAGCGCCGCCCCGCCCGAAGCCAGCAGCGCCGGGAGCTGCGGCAGCAATATGCGGTAGGCGGCAAGGCCGTCGGACCCGGCAAATAATGCGCCCGCCGGTTCATAGTCGCGCACCGATGGGGCAAGCGCGGCGTCCGTTTCAACATAGGGCGGATTGGCCAGGATCAGCTCGAACGGGCCGCCGAGGCCGCTCGTCCAGCCGTCCTCCTCCCAATCGGCGCGCAGCATAGCGGCGCGTTCCGACAGCCCCAGCCGCGCGGCGTTCTCGGCGGCGATGGCAAGCGCGGCAGCTGAGCGGTCGATGCCAACACCGGTCGCGCCGGGCAGATGCGCCAGCACCGCCAGCAGCAGCGCGCCCGATCCGGTCCCGCAATCGAGCACCCGCCGTGCGCCGGGCCGGGCTTTTAGAGCGGCCTCGACCAGCACTTCACTGTCGCCGCGCGGGATCAGAACATCGGGGGTGACGCGGAAGGTCAGCCCGTAGAATTCCTGCTGGCCGAGGATATAAGCCACCGGTTCATGGTGCTGGCGGCGAGCGAGCAGCGGGGCGAATGCGTCCGGTGCCATCCCGCTCATATGGCGCAGCAGCAGCTCCGAGCGGGTGATGCCCAAGGCGTGCGCCATCAGCAGCTCGGCATCGAGCCGGGGGGTGTCGCTGGTTTGCGCGAGAAAAGATGCGGCGGAGCGCAGAGCATCCGCAACCTTCACTTCACTCGCCAATCGCCGCCAGCCGCTTCGCCTGATCCTCCGCGCAAAGCGCATCGATCAGCTCGCCCAGCCCCGGACCTTCCAAAATCTCCGGCAGCCGGTGCAATGTAAGATTGATCCGGTGATCGGTGACCCGGCCTTGGGGGAAATTATAGGTGCGGATCCGTTCGGACCGGTCGCCCGAGCCGACCATCGCTTTGCGCGCCTCAGCCTCGGCGCCGTGGGCTTC
>JAYVWX010000341.1:0-5165 GCA_043785715.1 Novosphingobium sp.
ATGTCGATCATCGGCAGCACGAAGCCGGCGGTCTTGCCGGTGCCAGTCTGGGCAATGCCGATGATGTCGCGCATCATCAGCACAGACGGGATCGCCTGCGCCTGGATCGGGGTCGGTGTGTCGTAACCGGCTTCGGTGACCGATTGCAGCAATTCGTCTGACAGGCCGAGATCGGCGAATTTCATAGGCTTGGGTGTTTTTCCGGAAAAGTAGTGGCAGCTGGCCGTTGCCGGCCTGCCGTTCGCATCGCCCGGGTTTGCCCGGGAAAGCTGGCGCGCCCTAGCCGCAATGGCGCGGCAAAGTCAAGGAAATGCCGCCTGGCCCGATCCCGGCTCACTCATCCGGATCGACAATCTGCCGAATGCGCGACAGCCGGCAATTGGCGCCGCTGCGCGAGCGCAGCGTATCGCGCTTGACGCACATCTGTCCGTCGGAATTGCGCTCGACATAGAAGCCCGAATAGAAATCGCGCGCACTGCAGGCCCGCTCAAGCGCGGCGCTGACAATACGGCGGTCGCGCATGAACAGGATCAGCCGATCGTCACTGCTCACCTGCACCCCGGCAATCCCGGAGATCGGCAGGCAGCGCCCGATGTCGCGCTCGTTGGTGCGCGGCGGCGGAATGCGGCCCGGCATATCGACCAGCATGTTTGGCGGCGGGGGCGCAGAGCGCGGCGTTATGCGGATGGTAACGCGCTGCTCGATGCGCACCTGATTCTCCGCAGGCACCTGGAAACTTCGCGAAAAGGTCTGGAAGACCATGTTTCCGGCGGGATCGAAGGCGGGCACTGCTGACTCTTCCGGCAGCGCCAGGCGGGTCTCCGCCACGGGCCGTTCAGTCACCTCGCGGCCCGCGTCAACCGCGCCGGCAGCGGTGAGCAGCATGGCCAACGGGGCAAGCAGGGCGGCAACAAAACTCATGGTTTGGTCAGCTTACTCACAGGCATGGCAGCTTGTGGAAGTCATACTCATGTGAGCCCGCATAGTCCGTCCGCTTGAACCACCGCTTAACCCCGGGCTTGCCGGATGCAAGCTTCGGCGGGATGTGGCATAACAACGGGCATGACCGACATTGCAGCCTTTCTCGAACAAGCCGCCGCGCTGCTGGGCCCGCGCGGGTTCACCCGGGACGCCGATCTGATCACGCCCTGGCTGACGGACTGGCGCGGGCGGTACACCGGCCGGGCCTGTGCCATGGCGTCGCCGGCGAGCACCGGGGAGGTCAGCGCGCTGGTGCGGCTGTGCGCCCAACACCAAGTGCCGATCGTCCCCCAGGGCGGCAATAGCGGCATGTCGGGCGGGGCGACGCCTGACGAATCGGGCGATGCCCTGTTGCTGTCGCTGCGCCGGATGAATGCGGTTCGCAGCCTCGATGCGGTGACGCGCCAGGTCACCTGCGAGGCCGGCGTGATCCTGCAGAGCCTGCATGAGACGGCGGTCGAGGCGGGTTTGCGCTTCCCGTTGACGTTGGGCGGCAAGGGCTCGGCGACGGTCGGCGGTCTGGTGTCGACCAATGCCGGCGGCGGCCAGGTGCTGCGCCACGGCTCGATGCGCGCGCTGGTGCTGGGGCTGGAGGCGGTGCTGGCCGACGGAGCGGTGTACTCCGCGCTGACCCCGCTGAAGAAGGACAACCGCGGATTCGATCTGAAACAGTTGCTGATCGGCTCGGAAGGCACGCTCGGCATCGTCACCGCCGCCACCCTGCGGCTGGTGCCGGCGGTTGCCGAGCGGGTGGTGATCTGGGCCGGCACGCCGACGCTGGCCGACGCGCGCAGCCTGCTGCTGCATGCCGAGGATGCGTTGGGCGACGCGCTGGAAGGCTTCGAAGTGTTGCCGCAGTCCTGCCTCGATGCGGTGCTCGAATATCTGCCAGGATCGCGCGCTCCACTGACCGGCGCCCATGCATGGCATATCTTGATAGAGGCGGTCGCGGGTCGATCAGGCGCCGATGCGCTGCGCGACGACTGCGAGACGATGCTGGCGGAGGCTTTCGAGCGCGGCTTGCTGGAGGATGCAGCCATCGCCGCGAACGAAGCGCAAGCCGAAGCCTTTTGGCTCCTGCGCGAATCGGTCGCCCCGGCCGAGCGCGCGCGCGGATTCGCAGTTCAGCACGATATTTCCGTGCCGGTCGAACGGATGCCCGAATTCGTCGAAGTGGCGGTGCCGGCGATCGAGGCGGCCTGGCCGGGAACCCAGGCGGTTGCCTTCGGCCATCTCGGCGATGGTAATGTCCACTTCCACGTCATCGCCCCGCCCGGCGTCGAGCGGCAAGCCTGGGAAGGCAGCACCGGCAAGGCAATCAGCCGCCAGGTCAACGATCTCGTCACTAGCTGGGGCGGCTCGATATCGGCTGAGCACGGCATCGGCCAGGTCAAGCGCGACGAGCTGGCGAGACTGGGCGACCCGGTGGCGCTGGCCATCATGCGGCAGGTCAAACGCGCGCTCGATCCGGCCGGTCTGCTCAATCCGGGCAAGCTGCTTGCGCCCGCGCCCGCCAGCGCCTAAAGGCTCCCCCTTCCCGACTTTGAGCCCCCGGAGACACTTCATGGCCAGTGCGCCGCAAGCCGCCCAATTGCCCCTGTTTTACAACGATCTGATGCCGCTTAACAGCCGCGATCACGGCAAGTGGCACAGCCGCTCGACCGACAAGGCGAAATGGCTTGCCGGCCAGCACGCCGTGCCGTTGACGGTTGAGGAATTTCCCCAGGCGCAGCGCAATTTCCCGATCATCTTCTCGGTCGGTGAAACTCCGGTGCCGCTGGCGCTGATGGGTCTCAACGAAGGCGTAAATGTTTTCGTCAGCGAAGACGGCGAGGTCAGCGGACCGGTCTATGTGCCGGCCTATGCCCGCCGCTATCCGTTCATGCTGGCCCGCCTTAATCCCGACGCGACCGAGCTGTCGCTGTGCTTCGATCCGACCACCGACCTGATCGGTGAGTTCGAGGACGGAGTTCCGCTGTTCGACGGCGAAACTCCAACAGAAGCCTGCAAATCGAGCCTCAATTTCTGCGAGCAATTCGAGATTGCCGGGCAAAAGACCCAGAATTTCATGGAAGAGCTGCAGAAGAACAAGCTGCTGATGGACGGCGAGGTCGCCATCCAGCAGCAGGGTAATGAGCAGCCTTTCGTCTATCGCGGTTTCCAGATGGTCGATGAGACCAAGCTGCGCGAAGTGCGCGGCGATGTGCTGCGGCAGTGGAATCAGAACGGGCTGCTGGCGCTGATCTATGCCCATCTGTTTTCGCTGGAGCTGATGCGCGATATCTTTGGCCGTCAGGTCGAACTCGGCAAGGGGCCGGTAACGCCGCCAAAAGTGTGATCGGCTGACACTATAAGGCGCTGATTGCAGCTAAGTTACGCTGTCACCTTGCTCCTGATCGATTCAGCCTTGCAACCTCTGCCAGTTCGTCCTATTTTGATCATGTTCTGCTGGCGCTACCCTCATGGCCCAGCAGTTCTTGGTGCACTTTGTGCACCTCCTCCCTGAACCTTGGCCACCTCGTGCATTGCGCGAGGTGGTTTTTTGTCGGGATTCGCGTTTTTCACCCCGCCGCCGCCGCGGCGTTTTATTCGGCCGCTTCCTGCCAACTCGCTCCGGCATCCAATTGGCCCAGCGTCGCCACTTCACCGGCCAGGCGCCGCACCAGTCCCGCCAGCAGGTGAACCATCGCGGCGAAGCCCTTGCCCGGTTCGGCGAGACGGCTGTCCAGATAGCTGCTGCGGTCGATTTCGAGCTGGAGCGCATGCCGGCCCAGTTCCGGCGCACCGTGGCGTTCCAGCACATAGCCGCCCGCATAGGGCCGATTGTGAGCGGCGCCGCGGCGCATCTCGGCGAAATAGGCGAATACCGAGCCAACCAGGCTGCCCTTGCAGGTCGCGCCAAAGCGGTCGCCCAGCACGAATTCCGGCGCCGGCTGGCCGCCGCGCAAGGTGAGCGGCGGCATCGAATGCAGGTCGAGCAGCAGCGCCGCGCCCCAGCGCTCGCGCAAATCCGTCAATGCTTCGCCAAGCGCGGCGTGATAGGGCTCATGAACGCCGGCGATACGCGCCGACAGCTCGGTTTCGTCATGCCGCCGCTTCCACAATTCGCCCAGCCCCGGCAGGCGCCGCGGGATCAGGCCCAGCCCGCTGCGCGCCCGCCGGCCGGGCGTGTAACTGCCGACATCGGCCGGGCCGCTGCGGCTGAACATCTCCCAGTCGACATCATCGGCGGCGCGGTTGAGGTCGATCATCGCGCGCGGTGCATGCGCGAGCAGCAGGGTAGCGCCGGTTTGCCGGGCGACTTCCTTGGCGAGGACATCGACGTAGCGATCCTCGAGCCTGAGCGAGGCATAGCCGGGATTGCGCATCTGCTCGAGCAGCGAGCCGGAATAGGCGCGGCCGGCATGGGGCACAGCAATCAACACCGGTATCGTCGAAGGGACCGGTCCGCTCAGGCTAAAGGCGTGGGCGTCGGGGAAGCCGGGTATTTCCCCCCCGCCCCGCGATTGCGAATCGCTGCTGCTAGCTCCGTCTTGGGTCATGGCCGCTTGCTGAACTGTCCGGTGGCCTGTGTCAAAGTCGGGCAGCGGCAAAATCAGGCAAGTTTTTTAACGCTGGTCGATGTATAGACCTAACCGGACGCCGCTCGGAGCAATCCGATATGCAAATGGGACGAATCGATGAACCGCATCCTGCTTGCCGAAGATGAAGACGCGATGCGCACTTATCTCGCCCGGGCGCTGGAAAATGCCGGCTATGACGTGGTCGCGGTCGATCGCGGCACTGCCGCCATCCCCTACCTTGAGGCTGAGCATTTCGATCTGCTGTTGACCGATATCGTCATGCCGGAAATGGACGGTATCGAACTCGCCCAGCGCTGCGCCGAGCTTTGCCCGGACACCAAGGTGATTTTCATCACCGGTTTTGCCGCGGTCTCACTCAAGGCCAGCCACGAGGCGCCGCATGCGCGGGTGCTGTCCAAACCGTTCCACCTGCGCGACCTGGTCATGGAAGTGCAGCGCGTGCTCGACCAATCGGCACAAGCTTCTAACTGACACCGCTGCTCGAGCAGCCCTGCGGCTTTGCTCCAGGGGAATCGCATTTGAACTGATGCTGCATGGTTGCGCTTGCTGTTGAGATTGATTCTACCCGTGCCGGGTTTGGCACGGGAGGTTGTGATGGAC
>JAYVWX010000342.1:0-4093 GCA_043785715.1 Novosphingobium sp.
GCATTCTCGCGACCAAAGTCTATTATCCGGCCCCGGCCGATGCAGTCATTGCGCTCAACACCGATTTCGCCGCGATGAGCGCGGCCAGCGGTGGGCGGCTGAAATGGATCGCCTCGGCGATCCCGCCCGAAATGGGCGGATCGAGCTATTGGGACGTTATGCAGAACACGCGCCTGGTTGACGCGATCAGGGACGATCCGGGGCTGTGCGGTATCCACCTCACGCCGTCGCCCTGGGGCATTTTGCCGAGCGACCGGTGGTTCTATCCGCTCTATGCCCGATGCGTGGAATATGGCCTGCCGGTCTTCACCTATGTCGGCGCGCCGGGGCCGCTCTGGCCGATGGACCTGAACAATCCGGCGCATCTCGACGAGGTCGCTTTGGCCTTCCCCGATCTCACGATCATCGCGCATCATATCGGCGACCCGTGGACCGACATGACGGTGCGGCTTGCCGCGCGCCACGAGCACTTCTACATCTGCACCTCGGCCTGGTCGCCGAAGGCGTATCCGGCCGCGCTCACATCGTTCCTGGCCGGCAAGTGGCACGGCGTGCGCGGCTGCGACAAGACGATCTTCGCCTCTGATTTTCCGCTGCTTGACCTCGCCATCACGACGCGCGATGCACGGGCGATGACACTCGATCCCGAGCGGTTGGAGCGGTTTCTGTTCGCCAATGCCGACCGGCTGTTCTGGCAATGACTCAAAAGGGCTGACGCATGGATTCGATACGGACCGACATCGCCTGGAGCACACCGGATTCGATCACTGCCTTCGGGCGCGATCTGCCAAGCGAAATCCTCGGCCACGTCAGCTTCGGCGACATGGCGTTCCTGGAAATCACCGGGCGTATTCCGGAGGCAAAGCAGTCACGCATGTTCAATGCGATGCTCGTCACATTGGTCGAACACGGCCTGACGCCAAGCACGATCGCCGCGCGGCTGACCTATCTCGGCGCGCCTGAATCGATGCAGGCGGCGGTCGCGGCCGGGCTGTCGGGGCTGGGCACTGTGTTCGTTGGCAGCGTCGAGGGCTCCGCGCGGATGCTTTATGAGGCGATGCCCACGCCCGATCCCGCAGCAAATCTGGCCGCGCTGGCCGACGCCATCGTCGCCGGTTTCGCCGAGCAGCGCGCGATCCTGCCCGGCATCGGCCACCCGTTCCACAAGCCGATCGACCCTCGCACGCCGCGGCTGATCCAGCTTGCCGAAGAGACCGGGTTCGCCGGACCCTATGTCGCGCTGATCCAGGCAGTCGCGGCGGCTGCCGAACGCGGCAAGGGCAAGTCGCTGCCAGTCAACGCCACCGGCATCCTGGGCGCGTTGTGCTGCGAGATGGGATTCGATTGGCGTGTTTGCCGCGGCATAGGTGTCATGGCGCGCGCGGTCGGTCTGGTCGGCCATATCATGGAAGAGGCGCGCAACCCGATCGCGCGGCAGATCTGGATACAGGCCGAAAAAGCGGCGACCGATCACTTCCGGGACAACCCCGCGCTGCCCGGTACGGCGGCCTGACGAGACGGGACCAAATGGCGGGCGCAGTTTGCCAACGATACCGCCCGGTGATGTTCCGGCTGGACGAGAGGATAGTTTGAAATGGGTAGACTGGACGGCAAGGTCGCGATCGTCACCGGTGCCGCATCGGTCAAGGGATTCGGCTTCGCCACCGCCCGCCTTTTCGCGGCGGAGGGCGCCAAGGTCGTTCTGACTGACGTAAAGGCCCAGGACGTCAGCGCCCGCGCTGCGGAATTAAAAGCCGAGGGGCTGGCAGCGATCGCCTGCGCCCACGATGTCACGCAGCAATCGGCATGGGACCAGGTCCGCGATCTTGCCCTCGCCGAGTTCGGACGGATCGACGTGCTGGTCAACAATGCCGGGCTCGTCCAGCCCGGCGGCATCGCGGAGGCGACGCTCGACGAATGGAACCTTCATATCGCCGTCAACCTGACCAGCGTATTTCTGGGCTGCCAGATGGCCGTCAGGCAGATGCGCACGCAGGGCGGCGGCGGATCGATCATCAACATCTCTTCGGTCGCCGGCATCGTTGGATTCTCCAATCTCGCCGCTTATGCCGCGAGCAAGGGCGGCGTCCGCCTGCTCACCAAGGCGGCGGCGCTCGACGTGGCGGCGGAGGGCATTCGCATCAATTCAGTGCATCCCGGCCATCTGGACACCGACATGATCGCCTTCGCCCGCGATGTCGCGCCGGAAATGGTCACGGCGATGGAGGCCAATGTCCCGATGAATTTTCTTGGAAAGGCCGTCGACATCGCCGCGATGAACCTCTTTCTGGCGTCGGACGAATCGCGATATGTCACCGGCGCAGAGTTCATTGTCGATGGCGGGCTGACGGCTAAATAAAGTCGCACGGTAACGCGGGGTTGGCAAAGACGCCGGGCATATTGTGCTGCACCGCGCCTCTCTTTTGCCTGAAGATATTTATCCGGCGGCCAGAGCCACAGCTAACGCGCTTCGATGAGACCGTACTGCGCCATCGCTAGCCGGCGAGAGCCGCGGCGGCCGCGGCGGCGGACCTGATCGCGGCGGGATCGGGCGGGCCCTTGACGACCAGCCAGCTGCCGCCGACGCAGAGGACAGCCTCGAGTTCGAGCCATGCCGGGGCACTCGCCAGGGTGATTCCGCCGGTCGGGCAAAAGCGCGCCATGCCGAACGGCGCGGCGATCGCCTTCAAGGCGGCGATGCCGCCAGATGCTTCGGCGGGGAAGAACTTGAAGCGGGTCAGGCCGAGGTCGAGGCCGAGCATGATGTCGGCGGCGTTGGCAGTGCCGGGCAGGAACGGCATGCCCGATGAAACTGCCGCGCGGCCGAGCGTTTCGGTAAGACCCGGCGAAACGATAAACTCCGCCCCGGCTGCCAGCGCGGCATCGAGGTCTGCCGGACCGAGCACCGTCCCGGCCCCGACAATGGCGCCGGGAACCTGCTTCATCGCCCGGATGACATCCAGCGCGGCAGCGGTGCGCAGGGTTACTTCGAGCACGGGCAAGCCGCCCGCAACCAGCGCTTGGGCAATCGGGATCGCGTGGGCGGCGTCCTCGATCACCAGCACCGGGATTACCGGGGCGGTGCGCATGATGGCTTCGATATCGGTCATGAAGCGAACTCTCGGGCGAAGGCGGCGGCGGCGCCTTGCATGTCGCGCCCTTATCGGGCCGAGTGGGGGTCGTGTCGAGAGAGGCTACACTGGGATCGCGCATTCCGGCGGCGATGCGGGATCGACCGCTCGGCCTTCGCTCGCCGGGGCATCCCGCAGCCGAAGTGCTTCTCCGATGAGCAGCACCGCCGGGCCGTCACCCAGCGCGGTGCGGGCGGCGAGGGGGAGCAGGTCGAGTCGTGTGTGAAACCGGCGCTCGCCGGGCAAGCTGGCATTCTCGACCATTGCTACCGGCGTCGATGCCGGCAATCCTGCGGCGATCAGCTCGCGAGACAGGGCCGGCGCAGCGGCCTTGCCCATATAGATCGCCAGCGTGGCATCCGGATCGGCCAGGGCCTGCCAGTCGAGGTCCAGCGTCTCACCGCCGCGGAGATGCGCGGTGACGAACACCAGCTTGCGGGCGAGGCCCCTGAGCGTCAGCGACGCGCCAAGCCCGGCCGCGGCGGCGCTGGCGGCGGTGACGCCGGGGCAGATACGGACCGCAACGCCGGCGGTGCGGCAGGCGTCGAGCTCTTCGGTGGCGCGGCCAAAGATCGACGGATCGCCGCCCTTCAGCCGCACCACGCGTTCGCCCGCCAGCGCCGCTTCGACGATCAGCCGGTCGATTGCCGGCTGATCCTTCGAATGCCGCCCAGAGCGCTTGCCGACATGGACCAGCCGCGCGGATGGAGCCGCGAGTTCCAGCACGCCGGGCCCGACCAGGGCATCGTGGAAGATCACGCTCGCCGCGCCGATCAACCGCTCGGCCTTGCGGGTGAGCAGTTCGGGATCGCCCGGCCCGGCGCCGACCAGCCAGACAGTGCCTGTCTCGAAGTCGTTCATTCCGCTGCCTCCTTGTCGAGGGTGAGGGCGGCTTCGAGCAGCCGCGCGATCGCCGGGCGGCAGCTGCCGCAATTGGTGCCGGCGCAGGTAGCCGCGCCGAT
>JAYVWX010000343.1:0-2711 GCA_043785715.1 Novosphingobium sp.
CATTGGGTACCAGCGCGAGGCGGCTTACGAGGCTATCGGCGACCACGGTGTTCTGCGACCCGGTGTCGATCATAAAGCGGAACGGGCCGTGTTCGCCCAGGTTGACCGGCACGGTCAGGCGGCTGGAACTGTCGGTCGCGGTGCTGAGCACATCGGTGGCGCTGGCTTCGCCGCCGCTCTGCATTGATCCGGCCTGTGGAATAGCGAGCGCGAGTGCGGCACTGATGGCTATCGGATTCATGATCCTTCTCCCGTGCCGCACAATACCACCTTCGGGGGGGCACCGCTATGCCGTTCGACAGGCGAATGGCGCGGTCAGCAGAGCGCGCGGGGTGCGGCGCTCAGGCGGGGGCAACCCGGCGATAGATCGGACCGAGCACGCTTGCGGCCATCGCATGGATTTCGTGCCAGGCCGGATGCTTGAGCATGACCAGCGTGGCGAGCCAGCAGACAACGCCGGTTCCGCAGCCGAGAATGAGCACCGGCAGGGTAATCACCTTGGGGCCTTGCCAAAGCGCATATATAAGCAGCAGCGGCGCCAGCGCGGCAAGCGTGGCAAGCGCGCTCTTGGCATAGATTCGCAGCAGCGCCTTGATGTCGAACTTGATGATACCATGAAGAAAGCGCGCGTAGAGCAGGACAAAGGCTGCGCCATAGACCAGCCGCGATGACGCAGCACCGTCAATCCCCCAGCGGCAACCGGCGATCAGCAGCGAGACAGAAAGCAGGGTGTCGGTGAAATTCACCAGCAGCAGCCGGTTGAGCTTGCCCATCAGGATCGGCAGATCGGTGTGCAGCGGCAGCGCCACAATCAGGATTTCCGCCAAGGCAATCGTCGCCAGCGGCGGGGCTACACCTGCCCAGACCGGGCCATAGAGTATCCGTACAATCGGCGCAGATGCGAGCGCCAGGCCGGCCATGCCGGGCCAGATCACAGCGGAATAGCCTGCGCAGACGCGGATATAGGCCGGGCCTATCGGCTCACCGCGATCACGGATGCGCGCGAAGGCGGGGTAAAATACCGAACCAATCGCGCCCGAAATCAGCATGCGGAACTGGTCTGAAAGGCTCGCCGCGCGGCTGTAGAGCCCGACCGCGAACAGCCCGAGCGCCTTGCCGACGATCATATCGGGGGTGCGGCTGCCCGCAGCGCCGATGGCATAGAGCGTTGATAGCCGCGATCCGGTGCCGACAATCGGCTTGATCGAATCGAGCCGCATCGGCCAGGGCAGGGCGGGGTGGATAACTTGCGCGATCAACCCGCGGGCTATCCCGAAGGCAAGTGTTCCGCCTGCGAGCGCAAACGAGGAGAAGCCCAGCGCCGCCATAGCAAGGGCAACCACGCCCTGTGCCGCCGAAGCGCCGACATTGATGGCGAAATGGCTGTGGAATGACATCGTCCGCCCGAGCATGGCCATCGGCACCACCGCGAGCGGCACGAACAGATAGCTCGCCGCAATAATCAGCATGATCGGGAACAGCGCGGGCTGGTGATAGACCAGGGCTATCGGCCAGGCCGCAAGCGCGATCAGCCCCGCCACCACGAACGAAAACAGCAGCGCCACCGAGGAGCAGCGGGCAATCTCCGCTTCATCGAGCACGGGCAGCCCGGCGATATAACGCGACAGGCCAAAGTCCTGCAGCACCGATGCCAGCAACGCCGCCGCCATGCCGATCGAAAACAGCCCGACTTCCGCCGGTGTGAGGAAGAAGCGGGAGATGATTACCGAAGTGATGAACTGGATAGCGAAGGAAAGGTACTGCCCGGCCATCGCCCAGACCGCCGCCCCGCGCACGCTCATCGCCGCAGGTTCGCGGCCGCCGTCGCTCGGGGTATCGGGCGCGGGCATCAGTTGGCCGCCAGCGTTCGCGCCAGCCGCACCGCGCGCGTTGGCTCGCCGAAGCGGACCAGCCGGGCGACGGTGCGCCACATGCCATCATGATCGCCGCCTTCGCTCAGGTAATGCAGCAACAGGTCAAATCCGGAATCGCGCAGACCCGCCTTCGAATAGACCAGGCCGGGGGCAACTTTTGCCCGCACTGCTTTCGCCACGCCCTCACGCCCGAACAGCGCATCAAGTCCTTCGATGGGGGGAAGGCGGTCGAGATGTTCGGTGGGGTCCACCCGTCCGGCCAGACGTTCTACATAGGCAAGTTTCGCCACCGCCGCGCCGATTTGCTGTTCGGTGGCGTGGCGGCTTGAAACCTGATCAATATAGTGGCGGTAATGGATCAGCGTCTCCGGAATGCTTGCAAGCTTGGTCACCGAGGCCAGGCGCAGCCACAGATCGAGGTCCTCGCAGTGTTTGAATGCAGCATGATAGCCGCCGACCGCCAGCACCAGATCGCGGCGGAACATCACTGCGGGATGGCACAGCAGCGGCCAGCCCTGGTCGATCGCCCTGAGGAAGTCCGCATGGTTTTCAGGATGGCGCGGCACGTTGGTGCCGCCGTCCCATGGCGCGCCGCGCTCATCTATGTCGTCGCACCATGCGCCGACGACGCCATAGTCCGGGTGGCCAGCAAGGAAGGCGATCTGGCGGGCGAAGCGCTGGGGCAGGCACACATCATCGGCATCCATCCGCGCGACAATCGGCGCGCGCGATTCTGCGAGCAGCTGGTTCAGGCTCGCGATCAGCCCCCGGCTTTCCCGGATAATCGGGCGAATCCGGATATCGGCCCGCGCGTAACCTTCGATGATCCCGCGCGAT
>JAYVWX010000344.1:0-11609 GCA_043785715.1 Novosphingobium sp.
ACGGCGGTCTTCGGTGATCTTTGCAAAGAATTGATTGAACGCTTCGAAGGCTTCCATCATCGAGGCCATCCCGTCGCCGCCGCCGGCATCGGGATCGGTGTTGCCGAAGACTTTGCGCGAGAGCTCCAGCATCAGCCGCTCATCCTCGGGCGCCACGCCCAGCACCAGCATGATGATTCGCAGCGGAAACCAGGCGGCGATGTCGGTCACGAAATCGCATTGGCCGTTCATTGCAACCATGCGGCCGACGGTCTCCTTCGCCAGTTCGTCCACTTTTCCGGCCAGTTCAGCCACCCGCCTGGCGGTAAACCAATCGGCGGTGAGGGCGCGGAACGCGGTGTGCTCGGGGGCGTCCATGGCGACGAGGTTGCGGGCAAAGGTGCTGCTGCCGGTCTGCGCCTGCATCATTTCCTCGTCCGCCTTTGTCACCAGGAACTGACGCGGCTCGTTGCGGAAATTCTTCGTGTTGAGTTCGACTGCCGTCAGATCGGCGTGGCGGGTGACAGCCCAGAACGGGCGATAGTCGCGCGGTTCGCACCAGTGGACGGGATCATTTGCGCGCAGCTGGGCGAAGCTGGCGTGGAACAGGTTTTCATCCGCATAGGTCGCCGGGTCGCAGATGATATCGTCGATATCTGCCGGAAGATCCTTCGACATTCTCTTCTCTCTTTCACGACTATCGCTAGCCGCTTTGGCCGGTAGCGTCCAGTCAGCCTGCCTGCCTGACTCCGGCGACGATCTCGTCCTGCATGTCCGGCGTCGTGCCGTGGAGCAGCAGGTAATCGACGCCGGCTTCGGCATAGGCCTGTAGCCTGGCAACGCACTGGACAATGCTGCCGATGGCTGCGCCGGTTTCCAGCCATTCGCGCGGCAGCAGCGATGCGGCCCGCGCCATGGCTTGCCGCTTGTCCTGGGCATTGCCGGTACCGTACTCCAGCGCGGCGAGGCCGGTTTCAGCGAGCAGGTTCATCGGCGCCTCGCTCCAGCCATTGGTGCCGATGATCGGTGCGCCAAGTTCGCGGTGCATGAAGTAGGAAACCGCGCGCGCTTCGAGCAGGTCGATCCTTGTTTCTTCATCCAGCGTGTCGGGCACAGTGACAATCGTCGCGTAGATCTTCACGGCTGCCGGATCACGGCCAGCGGCGCTCGCCGCATCGCGCACCAGCTTGATCGACCGGGTGACACCTTCCACCGTGAGGAAGGGATGCAGCACGACGCCATCGAAATGCGCGCCGGCCATGGCGAGCGTTTTTGGCCCGATCGTGCCGAAAATCAGCGGCGGCGGCGTGGCGTAACCTTGCGGCAGCTTGAGTTCGCCAAAATTGCCGGCCGGTCCGTCGTATACCACGGTTTCACCCGCCCACAGCCTGCGCAGGATCATCGCGTGATCCGCCAGCCCCTGCAGGTTCGGGGTGTGGATGCCCATCTTGCGAAGATGCCGTTCCACGCCGCGCCCGTATCCCAGCACAAAGCGGTTGCCGCTGAGTTGCTGGAGGGTCTGCGCCATTCCTGCCTGGACCACCGGGTGCCGCGTGCCGAAATGGGTAAGCCCGGCGACCAGTTGCACCCGGTCAGTCACCTGGGTGATCGCCCCCATGGTCGCGCCGAGTTCCTTGGTTTCCCAGCGTTCCGACAGGAAAATGCCGCCCAGCCCGAGGGCTTCGGCCTTGCGCGCCTGGCCAAGGCCGGGACGCGGATCGTCGACCTGACCGGGCAGGATATAGGAATAAAGCTGTTCCGGAGAAATGCTCATAGGTTGGCCCTCAAGATGCGTGTGCCGTCCGAGAAGCCAGCTCGCGGACCGGATTGCCGCCGAACACATGCACTTTCATGGGCGTTGCCAGCTCCCTATTTGCCGAGCTTGAACACCCACAGCATGGTGCCGCCGCGCACCGGCTCGATCTCGGGGGTCAGCAGGCTGACGGTCGCTTCGTGGGGGTTGCCGCCGCCACTGGTCACCGCGACATATTGTTCGCCGCCGGCCGTGAAGGTCACCGGCGCCGAGCTTGGCGAATTGCTCAGCCGGGTCTGCCAGAGAACCTCTCCGGTGGCGCTGTCAGAGGCCCGGAAGGCGAAATCGCGCCCACCTTCGAACAGCACGCCGCCCGCCGTGGCCAAGGCCGCGCTGATTTGCGATGCGCGGTGGCCTTTTACCCAGCGGGTCTTGCCGCTCGCCACGTCCAGCGCGACGACTTCGCCGAAATTGCCGTCCGGGTTCTTCGGCAGCTGCATCCCCCAGTTGACGTCGAATTCCAGCCCCGGCGTCCAGACATGCGACATGCAGCCCTTGAACAGCGTGACATAGAGCAGGCCCGATCTCGCATCGAAGGACGTCGCCGGGCGATTGCGCGCGCCGACAGCATGCGGGCAGATGTTGACCGGTTTGCCCGCGACCGGTTCATATGCGGGATTGGTCGTCTTCGCGCCGGTTTTCGGATCGATCGCGGTGATGACGTCCTGCTGACCGAGATCCCGCGAGGCGAGGTACTGCCCGGTCCTGGCGGCGAGGATATCCATCAGCGCCATCTTGCCCATGGTCATCACCACGCGCCGTTCCCGCCCGCCAATGCGGATCGTGGCAAGCGTCCGCTCGAAGGCGAAATCGAGGTCCCAGATGTCACGCTGCAAATGCTGGTAGTGCCACACCAGCCGGCCCGTCGCCGGGTCAATCGCCAGCGTGCTGTCGGTATAGAGCCCTGCGGCAGCCGCCTGTGATTTCGGCGGCGGGGCGAGCAGCGGCGTGGCGTGATAGGTTTGCCCCGCGCCGAAATAAACCAGGCCGGTTTCAGGGTCATAGCTGCCGGTGGCCCATACCGATCCGCCAAACCGCTGGTCCAGCGGGGCGTTGTTCCAGGTGTCGCCTTTGACTCCCGGCTGTTGCAGCGTGTTGAGCCGCCACAGTTCGCGCCCCGTCGCCGCATCCAGCGCGACAATGAAGCAGCCGCCGGGCTCGCCGCCGCCGGCACAGCCCGACATGCCCTGGATCACCCTGCCGCCGACGACGAGCGGCGCTGCGGACATCTTGAGCGTCTTGTGAAAGCCGGTAACATCGTGATCCCACAGCAGCTTGCCGCTGCGCATATCGAGCGCCAGCATGTGGTGATCGTTGGTCGGCACGAACAGCGTTTCGCCCGCCAGCGCCATGCCGGCCGGCTGGCTGACCGGCGGACCGATCATCACGGTTTCGACCCGGCGTTCGAAGGACCACAACTGGTCGCCAGTGACGGCGTCGGTGGCGGTGACAGTGCCGTTGCTGTTGACGAAAATCACGCCGTCATGAACCAGCGGGGTAATGCCGTTGGTCCCCGGATCGAGCGCCTGCGCCCAGGCCAGCGTCAGGCGGCTGGCATTGCTGCGATCTATCGCGGTCAGCGGGCTGAAGCCGTGGGCATCGTCGGTGCGGCGATAGGCCAGCCAGTCACCCGGCGGCGGATCGCGCAGCATGGCATCGCTGACCGGGGTCAGCGCGGATAGCCGGTCGGCCCGGCGCTGCATGGCGGCCCGATAGCCTGCGTCCCGGTTATCGACTGAATCGAGCACCGGCGGCATAGGACCGGGCACTTCGCTGACTGTGCGAACCGGTGCCGATCGAGCCGGCCCCGCAGCGACGCCATTGGCTGCCAGCAGATAGCTGGTAACGTCGTCATAGGTCTTTGCGGGCAGCCCGTTGGGGTTAGACGGCGGCATCATTTTGGCGATATAGGCCCGCAGCTCCGCCGGCTTCCCCCCCCATTTTCCGACAAACCCCGGGCCGGTCAGCGGCTTGCCGAACTGGCCGACAAGATTTTCGCCATGGCAACCGGCGCAATTGGCCAGATAGGCGGCGCGTCCAGGAGATGGTGCATCTTCTCCAGCCGCCACTGTACCAGCAATAGTCAGCAGCGCCGCTGACAATCCCAGGGGAAGGAATTTACCGGACAAATTGATCGACATAGTCGGCACCCAGTCCCACCGCCGAGAAATGCGCGCGGCATTGTTCGATGCGGGTGAACACATCATCGACGCTGGTGATGTTGTCCGCTTCGTCGAGATAGACCATCGCGCCGTGGATCTGGAACATGGTCAGCATCTCGGCTTGGCCTTCATCGACGATCAGGGTGTGGACATCGCCTGGCGGCTCGAAGATGTAGCTGCCCGGCTGGGCCACCCAGTCATGCTCACGGTAGCGCCAGCTGCCCTTAAGGGTAAACCCATGGACCAGTCCCGGATGGCGGTGGCGCGAGATCACGCCGTGACCGCGCACCCGGGTCAGGGAGATCCAGTAGCCTTGCGAAACTGAGAGGAACATCGGGCGGAACGCGGCGATCGGGCTGACCGGCACCCACAGCCGCTCGTCCTCGCTATCCGTCTGGGAGATGAACAGCTCGCTTGCCGCCAGTGGATCGCGTAACAGGTTCATTGTCTGCTCCCGGGTGTTGTTGTTGGCAGCGCAAAGGCGACGAAGCTGTCGCTCAGCGGCGTCGATTGCATATTGACGTGCCCTCCTGCCGCGACAACCACGAACTGGCGGCCGCTGGCCGGGCTGGTGTAGGTCATCGGATTGGCGTTGGCGCTGGCGGGGAGGCGCGCCTTCCACAATTCCTTGCCGCTGGCGGTATCGAACGCCCGCAGCGCGCGCTCCTTGACGCTGCCGATGAAGGTCAGGCCGCTGCGTGTGGTCATGGCGCCGCCAAAGTTCTGCATTCCCATCGGCAGCGCCAGACCCAGCGAGATGCCAAGCGGGCCGCTGTCCTGCGTCGTCCCGAAGGGCCGCGACCATAGCAACTTGCGGGTCTTGAGATCGACCGCATGGAGTGTGCCGAAGGGCGGCGCCTGGCACGGAACGTTAAGCGGAGAAAGCAGGCCGGAAAAGCGGATCCCATAGGGTGTCCCTTTCATCGGCAGGGGCAGGCTCCAGTCGTGCATCCCCTTGGCGCCGACATGAAGCCGGTCGGTTTCGGCGCGGGGCACCATTTGCGCGATCGTGCCATAGTAGAGCGAATTGACGATCATCACCCCGCGTTCGGGATCGACAGCGACGCCGCCGTAGTTCTGACCGCCGCCGATGCTCGGATAGATCAGCGACTCGTCGAGGCCGGGCGGCGTCAGCGGGCCGTCGTAGCGCAGCTGGCGGAAACGGATGCGGCACCACAGCTGGTCAAGCGGGGTTAGGCCCCACATCAGCTTCTCGGTCAGGTTTTGACCGCCGAAGCTGGGCATGCCGGTGGAAAACGGCTGGGTGGGCGAAAGCTTTTCTTCGGGGACATGGCCGCGCTGGGGCACCGGGAGCTCGTCCACGCGGGCGAGCGGGACACCGGTCCGCCGGTCGAGCAGGAACAGCTCGCCGCGTTTGGTCGCCTGCGCCAGCGCCGGCACGGCCTTGCCGTCAACACTGGCCTCGAACAGCGTCGGCTGGGAGGGCACATCATAGTCCCACAGGTCGTTGTGGGTGGTCTGGAACGACCACTTGACCGCCCCGGTGGCGGCATCGAGTGCAACCACCGAACTGCCATATTTCAGGCTCGCCGGAGAGCGATGTGCTCCGAAGTGGTCGGGGGCGGAGCCGCCGGTGGGCACATAGACCAGCCCCAATGCCTCGTCCGCGCTCATCGGCGCCCAGCTGTTGGGCGTTGAGCGAGTGTACCATTCGCCCGGTTGCGGGCCCTTGGTGTTGGCCGGGTTGCCGGCGTCCCAGGCCCAGGCGAAAGCGCCGGTCACCGCATCGAAGCCGCGTATCACGCCCGACGGTTCGTCAATGTTCTGGTTGTCGGCAACCCAGCCCCCGAGCACGATCTTGCCGCGCACGATCTGAGGGGCCGAGCTGACGTAGTAGAAGCCCGGAAGGACTTCGCCCATTCCCTGTTTGAGATCGACGGTCCCGTTCTGGCCGAAGCCGGTGCAGGGCCGGCCGGTACGCGCGTCGAGTGCGATCAGCCGTGCGTCGAAGGTCGCGGTGATGATCCGCTCGGGGCAATCCGCCGCACCCGGCGCGCTGTAATGCGCGACGCCGCGGCAGGTGGTCACGGTCGAGGCCCCTGTCGAATCGACCCTGGGATCGAACCGCCACACCTGCCTGCCGGTTTCGGGATCGAGGGCAATCACCACATTGGTCTGGGTGCACAGCGTCAGCAGTCCGCCAACCATGATCGGAGTTGCTTCGAGCGGGCTCTCCGTCCCCGTCTGGGCCACGCCGGTATGGAACGTCCATGCGGGCTGGAGTCCGGCCACATTTGCCGGAGTGATCTGCGCGAGCGGCGAAAAGCGCGTTCCTGCCGCATCGCGGCCGAACTGCGCCCACTCACCATCCTTGCCGGGCGAAACCACGGACTGGGCCGGCAGCGTAACGGCGGCAACATCGTCCGGCCCGGAGCCAAGGCTGGCAGCAAGCGTCAACGCGATCATCGATAGACCGGCCAGCGCCGGAGCCAGCGCCATCCGGCCCATCGCCCGGCGAATTCCCGGCAAGAGGAAGGCCAGACCGAACACCGCCGGTCCGATCATGCGCGGCATCAGTTGCCAGCCATCGAATCCGACTTCCCACAGCGACCACAGCAAGGTCACCAGCAGGAACCCCGCGTAAATCGCCCCGCCCGTTGCCCGGGCGCGCCAGGTGAACCAGCCGGCGACGGCCACCGCCAGCCCGCCAAACAGGTAATAGGGCGATCCCCCGAGCGTCAGCAGCCGCACTCCGCCCAGCGCGATTCCCGTGCCGATCAGCAGCAGAAAGCCGCCGACAATGCGAGACGTCAGAGGAACCTGCCGGTTCATTAGTCTCCCGCCAGCCGCTGCCGGGCAAAACTGCCGATCTCGGCCATGCTGGCGCGGGCTTCGGGCACGAAGGGAAACATCGTCCAGATATGGATCAGGCCTTCAGGATAGCTGGTGACCGCGCTGCCTCCCGCCGCTGCGACGCTAGCGGCAAGGCGGACGACATCGTCGCGCAGCACTTCGGTGCTGCTGACGGTCAGGAACAGCGGCGGCAGACCGTGGTGCTTGCCCCACAGCGGGGAGGCGCTGGGATATTCGTGCGGATCGATCTCGCCAATGTATACCTTGCCCATCGTCACGATCATGTTCCGGTCGATCAGCGGATCGACCTCCCGGTTGGTTTCGCAGGATTGCCCTTCGCCGGCGAGATCCAGCAGCGGCGAGATAGCGACTCCGCCAGCCGGGTTCGGCCCGCCCGCGTCGCGGACCGCCATCAGGGTCGCCAGACACAGGCCGCCGCCAGCCGAATCGCCGCTGACAATGATCGAGGATGGCTGCCAGTTGCGGGCGGCCCAATTATAGACCGTCAGGGCATCGTCCGCGGCGGCGGGGTATGGATTTTCTGGCGCCAAACGGTAATCGGGCAGCAGCACAGTCGCCCCGGTTACCTCTGAAAGGCGGCAGGCGAACTCACGGTAGGCATTGGCCGAACCCATCACATAGCCGCCGCTATGATAGTGGATCACCAGCTTCGCCGGGTCCGCGCCGGGCATTGCGACCTTGAGGCTGGGGACGCCATCGGCATCGACCGGTTCGATCACCGCATCGCCGGGCAGGGCAAACGAGCCGCACATTTCTTCGAACAGCTGGCGCCATTCCGTAAAGGGTGCATCGCTGCCGGGAATGCTCGCCTTGAACAGTTCGACTGCCCGATCATGTTCTGCGCTGGCCATCAAGCTGCTCCTACTGGTAGCTTGTGCGAAGCAGCCATCGCCCGGGCTTTGTCCATCACTTCGCCGCTGAAAAGCTTGAGCGAGGTGAACGCCTGATCCCGGCTCATCCCGCCGTAAAAGAAGCACCCCGCCATGCTGATCTCCGGCCCGAGATAGGTGAGCCGCTCTTCCAGCCGTTCGAGGATCTGACGCGGCGATCCCACGCCGAGCTGGCATTTGACATAGGCCTCCGCGGACGCCTCGATCCCGGCGGTGCGCAACTGCTCGGCAGCCTCGGCGTAAGCGGTGTAACCTTTGGTCTTGGCGAAATGATCGCCGTCGGATTCGTAGTGGCGCACGACGGAGCGGTAATAGTTGGAGGTGAATTTCATCCCCAGCTCGAATGCCTCGTCGGCGCTTTCCCGCACCATGTAGAAATCGTCCATGATGATGTGCGGGGTCTTGCCGGGATGGTTGGCGCGGAAGGCATCCAGGTAGCAATTGAACAGCGGCATCATCGCCGGTGTCGGCTGGGTGATGAAGCTCAGCAGTTTCGCGCCGATCTGGCCCGCGACCGTGGCGGAATCGGGCGACATGCCGACCGAACAGAAATCGTCAGCCAGGCCGGGCCGCGGCTGCGGGTGAACCGGGGTGGAAACCTGCTTGTAGAACGGGCCATTGCCCTCGATCACACCGGTGCGCAGCGCGGCGAGCACCATCGGCAGGGCTTCGTCGAACCGCCCGCGCGATTCATCCATGGGAATACCGAAATGGGCATATTCCATCTTCGACAACCCGCGTCCGAACCCGGCGATGCAGCGCCCGTTGCTGAGATGATCGAGCATCGACAGTTTTTCGGCAACGCGCAGCGGATCGTTCCACGGCAGGATCACCGCGCCAAGACACAGCTTGATCCGGCTGCTGCGCGCGGCCAGCCACGCCAGGGGCATGAAATTGTCCGGGCAGGCCGAATAGTCGATATCGAAATGATGCTCAGGCGAGCAGCAGATGTCGAAGCCGAGCCCTTCGACCTGTTCCATCAGCCAGATCTCGTCCTGCACGAACTGCTGCGCGGTGCGCGTCACCCCAGGGTCTTGCCATACTGGGGTATAGACCATCTCCATGGATAAATTCCTCTCGATTCTGTTTTGATTGGTGCGAGGCTAACCCGAAAAAACTTCGGATTGCAAGTCAGGGCCCGCCGTTTAGTCCATGATAGGCCGCTGCGCCGGTTGCTTCGACCGCCTCATGATGGCGCAAATTGTACAGCCAGTCGGTTTCGCTGGCCGTGGAAGTGCCATCCGCGAGATCGCGGATGCGGTTGTAGTTGTAACATATGCCGCTTTGCACCTGCGCGATGAAGTGGGTCATGTCGTCAGCTTCGGGCATGGCCTCGCGCGGGATATGGGGCGCGCGATCGGGAGAACGGACATCGCCAATCGTGCCGCTGAGCAGGCCGGAAGCGACCGCGGGGTCGGCGCAAAACGGGCGGCCGATGCCGACGACATCGAGCGCTCCCGATGCCAGCGCCGCGTCCATCCCGGATCGCGAGCGAAAGCCGCCGGTGACCATCAGCGGGCCGTTGGTATGCGGCCGGATACGCTCGGCAAAGGCCACGAAATAGGCCTCGCGCGCGACGGTGCTGGCGCGGCGTTCGGGCTGCGGCGAGCCGGGATTGCTGACGCCGACCATCTCCATCGATTCGTAATTGCCGCCCGAAATCTCGAGCAAATCGATCCCCGCCTGTTCAAGCCAGCCGATTACCGTCAGCGACTCATCCTCGGTGAAGCCGCCCTGCTGGAAGTCGGCGGAATTGAGTTTGACCGAGACGGGAAAGTCCGGTCCGACAGCCTTCCGCACCGCCCGCACGGATGAAAGCAGCAGCCTTGCCCGATTTTGCAGCGAGCCGCCCCATTCGTCGTCTCGCAAATTGGTCAGCGGCGAAAGGAACTGCGAATTGAGGTAGCCATGCGCGGCATGGATTTGCACTCCCGTGAAGCCGCAGTCGCGCACGGTTTCGGCGACATAGGCGAAACGGTCGATCATGTCCTGGATCTCGCCGGAGCTGAGCGCACGGGTCATCTTGTCGCTGCCGGTGGCGTAGGGAACCGCCGAGGGTCCGACGAACCGCTCCGCGCCAAGGCCGGCCTGGCGTCCCGGGTGATTGATCTGCACCCAGCAGTGCGCGCCGTGAGCGGTTGCCGCGGCGGCAAGCTCGCGCAGCGCACCGGGATCGCGGCCGCGCTCGACGATCACATTGCGCGGGCGCTCGAGGAAGCGGTGATCGATCAGGATGTTGCCCGTCAGCAGCAACCCGCCGCCGCCTGCGCCCCACTGCTCGTAAAGCCGCACATTGCGCGCCGCGGCGCGGCCCTGGTCGTCGGCCAAGCCCTCGGTCATGGCGGCCTTGGCGATGCGGTTGCGCAGAACGGCTCCGCAGGGGAGCGTCAAGGGATCGGACAGGCGAATGGACACATGGGTCTCCGGGATCGGGTGGCACTGGCGCCTGAATTGCTTGCAGGCTTGCGAGATGTCGAATCATTTACGGTAAAGGCTGGGCGCGAGCCGCGCGGCGACCTCGCCCAGCCAATAGCCTGGAAGGCAGGTTCATGCCCGCAAAATGATGCCATTGGGCAACACAGTTTGCAATTGCGATCTGGGCCGGGAGCGCCCGCGGGCTTTGCCCATTGACATCCCTAAAAGGTCTTTTACCAACTAACCATCGGGAAATTGATGCGTCAACGCACCGCGATCCGAACTTTGAGGGGCTAGTTCAAAATGAAATCCAAAATCAACATGCTTGCGTGCGGCTCGGTGCTGGCGATGCTGGCGAGCGGCGTACCCGCCATGGCGCAGTCGGCCAATGAAACCAATACTAGCGATGTCAACGAGATCATCGTTACCGCGAACAAGCGCGAACAGAACCTCAACGATGTCGGCCTGACGATCACGGCGATTGGCCGCGAGGCGCTGCAGAGCCGCCGCGTCGCCTCGTTGGAAGACGTGGCAGCGATCGCACCTGGCCTGATCTATACGCCATCGACCAACAACACGCCGATCTTCACCCTGCGCGGCATCGGCTTCAACGAAAGCTCGCTCGGCGTCTATCCTGCGGTCAGCGTCTATGTGGACCAGATTCCGCTGCCGTTCCCCGTGCTGGCGATGCACTCCGCCTATGACCTGGAACGGATCGAAGTGCTGAAAGGCCCGCAGGGGACCTTGTTCGGCCAGAACTCCACCGGCGGCGCGATAAACTACATCGCTGCCGGGCCGACGGATACTCTCGAAGCGGGCGGGGATATAAGCTACGGCCGCTTCAACGCGATCGAAGGTAATGCCTATATCAGCGGCCCGCTGTCGGACGTTGCCGGGTTCCGCCTGGCGGTTACTGGCAAGAATTCCGATGACTGGCAGAAGTCCTTCACACGCGACGATACGAACGGCAAGGAAAGCTACATCGCGGGTCGCCTGACCCTGGAACTCAAGCCGAGCGACGCCATCAGCCTGCGGGCGACGGCCAACGGCTGGAAGGATAAGTCCGATCCGCAGGCGCAGCAGCTGATTGCTGTGCACGAACAGCAGGGCCAGGGCGGGGACCGTTCGAATGCCGCGATTCCGCTGGTCGATCCGTTGCGCAACGCTTATTCACCCCCGTACACCGTGGGTGGTGCATCGGCCCAGCTGACGCAGCCCTTCCCGCCCCTGGACGCGCGCACCGCCGATTGGAGCACGTGCGAACTCGATCCCAGTACTTCTCCGGCCGGTCCCTTCGGTAATTCCGATCCGGCAGCAGCCACCTGCACGGAATTCTCGCCGCGTAATGACCGCGATTTCTGGCAATTGGGGTTGCGTGCGGACGTCGAACTTGGCTCGCTCACGCTGACCTCGCTCACATCCTATGCGAAGTTCACGCAGGACAGCCGTTTCGATGGCGACGGTTCGAAGAATGTGGGTTTCGACATCCAGAAGGCGATCGGCTCGATCAAGACC
>JAYVWX010000345.1:0-3282 GCA_043785715.1 Novosphingobium sp.
AACAGCAGCTCGGCAATCCGGTGTGGCATCTGCTGCGGGTCGCGGGCGATGGCGGCGGGGCGGGCGACACATTGCCGGTCACCTATGGCTTGCTGCTTAACCTCGTCGGCGTGCTCGGCGCCTATGCGACGCGCGAACAGGTGTGGTCATACCTCGCCAATTACCTCGCCGATGCAACGCCTGAAGCGCATCCACAGCTGGACGTGCTGGTCACCAGTGCGCTGGCCTACAACCGCGATTTCATCGCACCCTCGCTGCGCCGCCGCAAGCCCGGGCCAAATGAGGCCGAGGCGCTCGTGGCGCTCGACGAGGAGCTGGCAGCGAGCTCGGACGATGCCAGCGCGGAGGAAATCCAGACCATCGTCTATGCGATCGGCAAAGACCCCCACTACCGCTTCGAGACCCTGCGCGATTGGTTCAAAGCGCTTTACGAGACGCTGCTGGGATCGAGCCAAGGTCCGCGGATGGGCAGTTTCATCGCGCTATATGGGATCGGGAATACGCGGCGGCTGATTGCGGAGGCCCTGGAAGAGCAACCGGAGCCGGGCTGATCGGGCCTATTTGACCGCCGCGATCCACCGGTCGATCTTCGCCTCGAGGATTGGCAGGGGCAAAGCCCCACTTTCCAAGACCTCGGCATGGAACGCGCGGATGTCAAATTTCTTGCCCAGCGTCGCCTCGGCCTTTTGCCTTAGCCGCTGGAGGGTCAGCGCCCCGATCTTGTACGACAACGCCTGCGCCGGATTGGCGATGTAGCGTTCGACCTCGGCAGTCGCGTCGGTGCGGCCCATGCCGGAATTGGCCAGCATGTAGTCGATCGCCTGCTCACGGCTCCAGCCCTTGGCATGGAGGCCGGTGTCGACCACCAGACGCATCGCGCGCAGCATCTCGTCGTCCAGCGTGCCCCAGTGCTGCATGGGGTCCTTGTAGAGACCCATCTCGAAGCCGAGTGTCTCGGCATAAAGCGCCCAGCCTTCGACAAAGGCGTTGTTGCCATTGAAGCGCTGGAAGGCGGGCAGGCTGTTGTCCTCCTGCGCCAGACTGATCTGGAAGTGGTGACCCGGCGAGCCCTCGTGCAGATAGAGTGTGGTGATGCCGGTGAGGAAGCGGCTGGGAAGATCATAGGTGTTGTAGAAGAACACGCCGGGACGCGATCCGTCGGGCGCGCCCTGGTTGTAACTGCCGCCAGCCTCGTATTTTTCACGGATTTCAGGGTAGGGCTCGATCGCCAGCGGCGTCTTGGGCACCCGCGCGAAGAAGCGCGGAATTTGCGCATCGACCGCACGGGCAACGGCGGCATAACCTTGCGCCAGCTCCTGCTTGCTTTTCGGATGAAACCGCGGGTCTTTGCGGATTGTATCGAAGAAACCGCGCAGCGTGCCGGGAAAGCCAAGCTTGCGCTGCACGCTCGCCATCTCACTCTGAATGCGCGCGACTTCCGTCAGTCCAAGCTGGTGAACCTGTTCGGGATCGAGGCTGAGTGTGGTTTCCCGCTCGATCAGCCGGCGGTACAGCCCTGCGCCGCCCATCATCGCCGATAGACCGACGGCTTCGCGGGCAGCCGGCAGATAGTCCTTCGCGAGGAAGTTGCGTAGCCGCCGGTAGGCTGGCTGCAGCCGGCCGCGCACCACGGCGGCATAGGCGCTGCGCAGTTGCTCCCGGCTTGCCAGAGGGACCGCTTCCGGAAATTTGCGCACCGGCGAATAGAACGGCGATTGCTCGACGGGCTGGGCTAGCAGGGCATCGATCTGCGCAATCATGATGCGCACCGTCAGCCTGGATTCCACCACTCCCGCCGCTTTGCCCTGACGGAACCGCGCGACCGCATTGTCGAGCACCCGGGCGAAGGCCGAGTCCAGCGCGAGAGCATTGCCGTAGTCGGCCACGTTGGCGAATGGCATCGCTCCGTCACCGGACATCAGCGTCGGGAATTCGGCATGCAGCCCGCCGAAATGGGTGAGCGGGCGCACCGCGGTGAGCGACCTTATCCCCGGCTGCAGCCAGGCAATCTGTTCCTGCTTGGCCCGGGCGAAGACATCGTAGGACAGCTGGCGTTCCGGCGTGAGGCGGGCCCGCTCGATGCGCCGCAGCGCTCGCAGGCTCTGCCGGGCGGAATCGAGCTGACGCCGATCCAGCCGGGGGGTGAAAATCAGCGAGAGCGAACCCGGATCGACCGGCTTGCCGCGGTATAGCGCCGCCAGCGGATCGACCAGATCCTCGCGCCGGGCATCGTCGGCGAAGATCTCGTCGAGGCGCGAATCCTCTGTGACGAGCCGGGCGCTGGCGCTTGGCGCCGCCGGTGCGGCCAATGCCGCCTGCGCGCCCAGTGGCAGGATAGCGAGTATCAACCGCGCGGCTGAGCGCGCCATGATGCCCCGCCTCAACTCCATGGCCGCGTCCTGAACCATTTCGTCACGATGTATTTCTTCCCGCGGATAACCGGAGTTCCGGCGTGCATCGCATCGGGATTCTGGGTGCCGTCCGCTAGCGCATTATTCCACGCCAGCAGCATTCCGGACTGAGGCGGAATGCTGATACCCAGCTGGGTGAAATGAGTGCCGCCGCCTTCCTCGACATCGTTGAGATAGATCATCGCCGTCCAGCAGCGCTGGCCGCCGCGTTTCACCTCCGTGGGCCAATAAGAGGCTTGGATGTTGAACCAGTCATAATGCCCCCTGAACTCCTGTCCCGGCATGTAGCGCTGCCCCTGAATGGTTTCGCCCCAGCTTTCGTCGAGACCGAGCAGGTCGCACATCCGGCGTTCGATCATCCGCACGAAGCTGTCGCTTCGGTCGATATCCGCCGAGTAGCTGGTGCGATATAGCTGATTTTCGTTGTTTTCGAAGGTCGGCGAGGGCCGTGCCGCCTGGTCGATCATCGCCATCAGCCGAGCACATTCCGCCGGGCCAAGAAAGTCCGCGGCACCAAAAAGTTCCGCGCGGTCCACCGGCACCCGGTACACCGACGGATCGCCAGCAAGGCGAGCGCGCACAGCAGTTCCGGCCCGGGCGATGGCGCCTTGATCGGCGTTTGGCGCCATGCGCTTTCTGGGCGGGACTTTGCCGGACATTGCCGCGGCATGCCTAACCGAAGTGCCGGTGCGAGCAAGCCATATTGCACTTGATGCAGCCCCCGTTTCGCCAGTCTCGCCCCACATGAAAACCGACATTCTGATTGTGCGCTGCTAGCCCGGCTTATTCATGACGGCGGCGTAGTTCGCGTGGATTGGGGTTTGGCGGCATTGGCGACCTGAACTGGGCGAGCGTTTCCGCTGCGCTTTTT
>JAYVWX010000346.1:0-7192 GCA_043785715.1 Novosphingobium sp.
TTGCCGGGCAGGCGCAGAAGGAAGCGTTCGTCAATGAAGCCCATGCGCTGACCGACGCTTTGCTGCACTGCGCCATAGAAGGCACCGCCGCTGCCCCGCCGGTATCGCCGGCCAACGGCGCCAACTGGCTGGTCGGGACATCGCCGAGCGGCGACTGGACCGGGCAGGCGGGCAAGCTTGCCTGCCGCCAGGCAGGCGTGTGGTTGTTCATCGCACCGCGGGACGGCCTCCGGATGCTTGACCGGTCTACGGGTCAGGAAAAACATTACTTCGGCGCTTGGCAGGCACCTTTTGCCCCTGCCGTCCCCAGCGGTGGCTCAACGATTGACATAGAGGCCCGGGCGGCGATCGCCAGCCTGGTGGCGGCTTTGCGCGTGGCAGGAGTTTACCCGGCCAGTTGAAATTCGTCTGTCCTGAACTGAAACGGTATTGGCAATTATTTGCAGTGGCGGGAACCAACGTGCCGAGTGATTGTTGGATTTTCGGCATCGCACGAACAGCAATGGGCTTGTTGTTGTAGTGCGGACCCAGGGTAACAACTATCGGGGATGAAAATATCATGCGGTATCCGTTCATTAGTTTGGCTTTAGCGTCCTCCTTCCTTGCTGCACCTGCCTATGCCCGCGAGGGCGCTTTGTACGTGGAAGGCCAATTTGGCCCAATGCTTGTTGAGGACATCGATTTTGATATCGGCTCGATTGACAACGCAGCAACCCTCGATTCGAAATGGGGTTTTGATGGCGGCGGACTCGTCGGCTACGATTTTGGTCCGTTCCGGGTAGAAGCGGAAGCGAGCTATCGCCGGGCTAAGTTCGATACGATCTCATTCGACGGTAACACCGAAGAAGTTACCGGGAGAAGCAGCGTTCTCAGCTTTATGCTGAATGGGCTGGCGGATTTCGGCGCGGATGATGGGTTGCAGGGATTTGTCGGCGGCGGTGTCGGCGTCGGGCGGGTGAAGTTCCGGTCGCCCGGCCTGATCGACGACGACGATAGGCGCTTCGCCTGGCAGGCATTGGCGGGTGTGCGGGCTCCTCTCACCGACAATATCGACGTCGGCCTGCGCTACCGCTTTTTCAACGTCCACGACGCACGCTTTATCGATACAACGGGTGATGCGGTGAGGGGCAACTGGCGGTCCCACAGTATTCTCGGAACGATTGCCTTTAATTTGGGAGGCAGGGCCGAGGAAGTTTTGCCGCCGCCTCCGCCGCCGCCCGAACCGCTGCCGCCTGTGGCAATGTGCAACAAGGGACCGTATATCGTGTTCTTTGACTGGGATCGCTCGGACATCACGGCGGAAGCTGCGACCATTCTGGAAAGCGCCGTCGGTGCCTATGGCAGCTGCGACCGGGTTCCGGTGATGGTTGCCGGTTACACCGACCGCTCGGGCAGCCCGGCCTATAACCAGGGTCTGTCGGAACGGCGCGCCGGTTCGGTCCGCGGCTATCTGAGCACGCATGGAGTGCCGGACTCGGCGATCACCACGCAAGGCTTCGGTGAGAGCAACAACCGGGTGCCGACAGCTGACGGCGTCCGTGAGCTGCAGAACCGCCGTGTCGAGATCACGTACGGGCCTGGCTCGGGAATGTGAATCCAATCTGAGCGAATGGAGGGGTCCGGAGAAATCCGGACCCCTTTTCATTGCGCGGCTCAAATTTACCCGACTGCTGTCCGACGCCGTGTCCAAATAGCGCGATCGGCTTCAATTGGCGTAGGCCGTGCTATCTTTCAGCCCCGCCGCCGCGAAGCCCGATCGGCGCAAGCGGCAACTGTCGCAGCGCCCGCAAGCGCGGCCATCGGGTTCCGGGTCGTAACACGACCAGCTCATCTCAGGATCCAACCCCAGTCGCTGGGCCTCGCGCGCGATATCGGCCTTGCTCGAGTGTTGAAGCGGCGCATGTACGGTGAAAGCCTCGCCAAGATTACCGGCTCGTGTTGCCAGATTGGCGATGTTTTCGAAAGCTGTGATGAACTCTGGACGGCAATCGGGATAGCCCGAATAATCCAGCGCATTGACGCCTATGAAGATATCGCTCGTTCCAAGCGCTTCGGCCCAGGCAAGCGTCAACGACAGAAACACCAGATTGCGCGCGGGGACATAGGTGACGGGGATATTCGCCGCCAGACCGTCTTTGGGAACAGCAATATCATCGGTCAGCGCCGATCCGCCGAATTGCCGCAGGTCCAACGGGAGGATAATGTGGCGAGCGATACTTAGGCGCGCGGCAATCAATTTTGCGGCGTCTATTTCCCGGCGATGCCGCTGGCCGTAATCGATGGTGAGTGCGCAGACGCTATATCCAGCCTCGCAAGCAAGGCCGGCGACGACCATCGAGTCCAGCCCTCCTGACAGCAGCACAACGGCCTGACGGCCCGAACCTTCGGCGATTGCGCCCATATCGGCCAGTTTAGCCTGCCGCTTGGAGGCTGACAACCTCGCTCAGGCAGAACACTCGCCGACCCTGCGCCCCTCGATGGAAAAATCGAAAGGCAGCCCGTCGGCAATTCCTTGCGTTTGAATCTGTACCAGCGAACCGGTCTCCCGCCTTATGCTGGTGCGGCCATAGCCCTTGCCGGTGCAGGTATATTGTACCGTGATTACCGCTGCCTCGTCTTCAACGACCAAACGGCGGCAATTGGCTGCTGGATGCCGCAGCTGGATCAGGCTCCTGCCATCACGAAGGCATATCTGTTCGACCGGCTCTCCTGCATCGCGAAAGCGGAGCTCCCATCGGCCATCCTGGAGCTGATCGAGCATCGCAAGCGGCGGTCGTTGCCCCGCAGCCGGCACGGCGAAAGCGGCGCCGCACGCGATAACAAGCGCTGCACCGCGCAGTACAAGCCTAAGCCGCTTTGTCAGAGAAGAACTACTTTTCTGCATTCCGTCAGCGAATCGCCTTGAGGAGTAGTGGTAGCAAACTAAACCCATGCGGCCAAGCGTTGCACAAAAACGATGAACGGAGCATTACACCGCGATTCTGAATTTTCGAGAGCAAAATTCGCAATCGACAGCGGCAAGGCCATCATCGCCGCGCATTTCCGCGCGATCGTCATCTGGGAAGCGGCTGAGAACATTCAAGTAATGATCGGTCGTGCATCGGCAGCCGCGTGACAAAACCGCCAGTGCTTCGGCACGCACTTCGTGCTCCTCGTGAAACAGGCGCCACAGCATCGCCTCGAGCGACAAACCGGGATCGACCAATTCACTATGCCGGATGCTGCCCGCCAGCACCGCGACATGCTCCCATTCGGGATGCTCCATACGGGCATGCAGCCGCGCGCGCCCCTCTTCTCCCTCAGCCAGGTGCTGGATAAGCAAGCCACCGGCGATGCAGTGGCGCCCATCCCAGCGCACGCCGCATCGAATCAGCGTCGGAACTTGCTCCGATTGCGCGAAATAGCTTTCGCAGGCTTCCGACAGCGAAGCTCCCTCAAGCGGAACGATGCCCTGATAGCGCTGGCCGGAAGCGGCATCGTCAAAGGTAATCGCCAGATAGCCCCGACCGAACAGAGCGGAGAGCGGCGGATTGGCGCCGAGGCTGGTCAGCCGGTCGCCATCGTGGCGGACATAGCCGCGCAGTTCCCCGGCCCGGTAGTCGCAAACCAGCAACTCGACAATCCCGCCCTCGGTCTGCGCCTGCATGGTAAGCTGGCTGCTCTCGTCCTTCAACAGCGACCCGATCAGGGCCGCCGCCACCAAAGCTTCGGCCAGGAGATGACGGATCGGGGGTGGATAACTGTGTGCCGACAGGATCGTGTCGAGCACCGGCCCCAGCCGCAGAATCCGGCCCCGCGCGTGGCGGACCGGGATGGTGAAACCAAGCAGCCGGTCGAAGCCGGTCTCACCTGCCGGTATCGGATCCAGACCCTTCACAATTGACCGAACACCCAGCGCAGCACCGACTTTTGTGCGTGCATGCGGTTTTCAGCTTCGTCCCACACCACCGACTGCCTGCCATCGACCACCGCACCGGTCACTTCCTCGCCGCGATGCGCGGGCAGGCAGTGAAGGAACAGCGCGCCCGGAGCGGCCTCGGCCATGAGCGCCTCGTTGACTTGAAACGGCCTCATCGCTGCCACTCGTTCGTTTGCGCCGGTCTGCCCCATCGACACCCAGGTATCGGTAACCACGACCTGCGCGCCGGCGACGGCGCTACGCGGATCGCGGTGCAGGCTGATCGCCGCACCGGCAGCGCGGGCGCGTTCGACAAACCCCGCATCGCAATCATAGCCTTCGGGCACGCCGATGCGGACATTGAACCTCATCAGCCCCGCCGCTTCGACAATCGAATTGAGGACATTGTTGCCATCGCCCAGCCACGCCACTTCCAGCCCCGGCAGGGCGGCGCCGTGCTCGATGAGAGTTAGCAAGTCCGCCATGATCTGGCAGGGATGGGACTGATCGGTCAGGCCATTGATCACCGGTACACTGGCATAGGAGGCCAGTTCCTCGATCTTGCCGTGATTATCCGTGCGGATCATGATCGCATCGACCATGCGGCTAAGTACCTGGGCTGTATCGGCAATCGATTCGCCCCTGCCCAGCTGCATGCTGCCCGCATCCATGACAATGGCGCTGCCACCGAGTTGGCGCATCGCCATGTCGAATGACACGCGTGTACGGGTCGAACTTTTCTCGAAGATCATCGCTAGGACATGCCCGGCAAGCGGTGCATCGCTGTCGGGCCTTGCTTTCGGCCAGTCCCGGCGCGCCGCCTTGCGATCCAGCGCGTCGTTGAGCATGGCGGAGATCGCGTCTCCGCCAGCATCGGTGAGGTTGAGGAAATGCCGGGTCATTTGTCCGCAAGCTCCCGCGGATAGCTTGCGGCGCCCGCCGACAGTTTGTCCATGAATTCGTCGATATGGCTGTCGCCGATCACCAGCGGCGGCACAATGCGCATGGTGTTGTCACCGGCGGAAACCGTCAGCAGACCATGCTTGTCGCGCAGATGGGCGACAAATGGACGGGGCTCGATTTTGAGCTTGAGGCCGATCATCAATCCCCGGCCGCGCACGAGTTCGAACAGCTCGGGATAATTGCCGATAAATTGTTCGAGCCGCGCGGTCAGTTTCGCGCCCTTGTCACGCACATTGGCGAGAATATCCTCGACCGCAAAGGCATCGAGCACCGCTTCTCCCGCAGCCATGGCGAGCGGATTGCCACCATATGTCGAACCGTGCGCGCCAATGACCATGCCGCGTGCCGCTTTTTCGGTAGCCAGGCAGGCACCCAGCGGAAATCCGCCGCCGATACCCTTGGCACTGGCGAGAATATCGGGCTCGATGCCATATTGCTCATAGGCATAGAAGGTGCCGGCGCGGCCTACGCCGCATTGCACTTCGTCGAGCACCAGCATCAGGTCATGCTCGTTAGCGAGGCTGCGCAGGCCCTGCAAGAATGCGTCCGAGGCCACCCGCACGCCGCCTTCACCCTGGATCGGCTCGACCAGAAAGCCGGCAGTCCGGGGTCCAATTGCGGCCTTGGCCGCTTCCAGATCGTCGAATTCAACGTAGTGGAAACCCGGTAGCAGCGGCAAAAATCCCTTGTGCATCTTGTCCTGATTCGACGCGCTGATCGTGCCGATCGTCCGCCCGTGAAAAGCGTTGTTGAAGGTAATCAGTTCGAAGCGGTCAGCATCGCCGGCGTGCTGATGGTAGCTGCGCGCGGTCTTGATCGCGCATTCAACGGCTTCGGCGCCGGAATTGGTGAAGAACACCGTGTCGGCAAAACTCATGTCGACCAGCCGCTGCGCCAGATGCTCGCCCTGCGGGCTACCGTAGAGATTGGAGTAATGCAGCAGCGTTGCCGCTTGCCGCTGGATCGCGCCGATCAACCCTTGATGCGAATGGCCAAGGCTGTTGACCGCGATACCGGCGGCAAAATCGAGATAACGCCGGCCATCCTCGCCGATCAGATGGCAGTGCTCGCCGCGAACCGGCCGCACTTCGCACCGGGCGTATACGGGCATCAGCGGGGTAATCGGCATTTCCGGCTCCTTTGATTTAATCGAGGGGATGACAGGGCCGCAAACGACAAATGGCGGCTACCCAAACTAATGCCGGGCGGCCGCCACTTGCGCGCATTTATGCTGTCACGGCTTCCGGCCAAATTTCCGGAAAGCCGGTGCGGACGAGTTCAACCCTGACGCGGCACCAGGTTGACCGCCGAGTACTTGCCTCGTCGATCGACCGCGATATCGAATTCGAGCCGGTCACCTTCATTGAGGTTCTGCATGCCGGAACGCTCGACCGCACTGATGTGGACGAAAGCGTCCGGCTGGCCGTCATCGCGGGTGATGAAACCAAAACCTTTCATCGAATTGAAGAATTTGACCGTGCCTGTCGCCTTCTCGCCGGTCAGCTCGCGCTGCGGCGCTTCCTTCTTTTCCACGGCGATGACATCGCCGACGACCTGCAGGTCGCTCGCGGAAATCTTGCCGCCGCGATCAACCAGGTTGAATTCGAGCTGCTGGCCTTCCGCCAGTCCTTCGAGTCCAGCACGTTCGACAGAACTGATGTGAACGAACACATCCTCGCCGCCGCCATCCTGCTGGATGAAGCCGAAGCCTTTACCGCTGTTGAAGAACTTGACCGTGCCCTTGCCGGTGCCAACGACCTGCGCCGGCATTCCGCCGCCGCCGCCGCCCGGTCCGCGGGGACCGCCGCCGCTGAAGCCGCCGCTGCGCGGCGCTCCGCTGAAACCGCCACCGCCGGGCCTGTCACCGCCGAACCCGCCGCGCGGTGCGCTGAACCGGTCACCACCGCCGCTGCCGCGGTCTTGGCCGCCGCCAGCGAATGGATCGAATGTTTCCTCGCCAAAACCGTCCCGCTTGTCACGGCCCCGGCCGCGACGTCCTCTATCAAAACCCATAACTTCGAACGTACCTTCGCTTCGCCCAACTGCCGACCGCCGGGCAGGGCGGACGAATCACGCCGGGCGGACAGAGCTGGCGATCGCATGCCTGCGCGGCGCTTTCCTCTGCAGGGTGGGCCATATCCCAAAAAACATGCAGTGGCGAGTGAATTCAGGCAGAGTTCACGCACTCGGGAAAGTGTGTGCCATTCCGGTATAATTGCTATGGCTGGCGAACTGACCCCTGGGCGGCAAAAGGCTGGTACTGCGCCGCAGTCTTGACATACACGTGGCCTTTGTCCGCGCAGGAGTAGGTCCTATGTTCCGCAAGCTTAA
>JAYVWX010000347.1:0-2755 GCA_043785715.1 Novosphingobium sp.
CCGTTGATCTTCCAGCGCCCCAGCGGTCGGACAAGTCTGGAAATTCGCATGAATTCTCCCCGTCCATGCGGCCCATCCGTGCGCCGCACGGAGACAACGCACGAGGCGGCGGGAATGTCCGGGGTCAGCCCAGCCCGAGCGCCAAGTTGAAAGCCCGGACCGCCGCAGCTTCGTCCCCGTTCCACACCGCGCCGGCCACCGCGATGAAATCGGCCCCCGCTTCGGCCAGCGCCGCGCAGGTGTCCGGGGTGATCCCCCCGATGGCCACGCACGGCAGCTCGAAAAAGGTCTGCCACCATTCAAGGATGTCGAGTTCGGCCTTGTGCTCCACGGCCTTGGTCGTCGTCGGGAAAAACGCCCCAAACGCCACGTAATCCGCCCCGGCCTCACCCGCTTCCATCGCGAAATGGCGGCTGTTGTTACAGGTCACGCCGATCTGCACGGTGCGGCCAAGTTCTTCGCGCGCCTCCTGTACCGAGCCATCGCCCTGACCAAGGTGGACACCGTCGGCGCCCAGCCGCTTGGCCAGGCTGATCGAATCGTTGACGATGAAGGCCACTTCGCGGTCCGTGCAGATCCGCTGGAGCGGTTCCGCCAGCCGCGCGGCGGCATGGTCGTCCAGCCCCTTGACCCGGAACTGGAACGCCGCGACGGTTCCGGCATCGAGCGCGCGGGCCAGCCGATCGGGAAACTCCCCGCCGACTTCGAGCGGGGAGATCAGGTAAAGCTGGGTGGGCAGGCGCTTGATCACATATGACATGATCGCCGCTCTAGACGAGGTCATCACGTTCGGGAACAGTTGTTCGTACCAACAGGTTGTAAGGCCATGAACCGGATTTCCCTGATCGCCGCCCCGCTCCTGCTCGCCCCCTTGCTGGCTGGCTGTGTCAGGTTCCAGACCGTCAAAGACGGGATCACCCGCGCACGCATCGACGAGCCAGTGGCGGTAAACGGCATGCAGGTTACGCCGACCCGGCTGGTCGAAGACAGTCGCTGCCCGATCGGGGTACAATGCATCTCGGCAGGGCAAGTCCGCATCGCGGTGCGGATCGGCGGCGCTGATCCGGGGGCCGGGCCGGTCGAACTGACCCAAGGCCAGCCTGCCGGGATCGCGGGCGGAGCGCTGGAACTGGTCGAAGTCTATCCCGAGCGGCGCAAGGACTGGACGCTCTACCCCGACGAATACCGCTTCGGGTTCACCTTCACTCGCCGGCCATAGCCAGGATGTGCGCCCACTCCTCCGGCTGGATCTCGGCCACGGACAGGCGCGACAGGCGAACCAGTTCCATCCCGGCCAGCGCCGGATCGGCCTTGATCGAGGCCAGCGTCACCGGCCGGGCCAGCTTGCGCACCGGCGTTACCTTGACCGCCGCCCACTTGCCCTCGGGATCGGTCGGATCGGTCAGGCCGCCCTGGCTGATCGCGGCGATCCCGACGATCTCCTTGCCGATGTTGGAGTGATAGAAGAACGCCAGATCACCGACCTGCATCGCGCGCAGGTTGTTGGCCGCGCGGTGGTTGCGCACGCCGTCCCACGTCCCCTCGCCCTCGCGGACAAGATCGTCCCAGCTATAGGCATCGGGTTCGGACTTCATCAGCCACAACCGGCCCGAATGCCCGATCGGTTTGATATCGCTTTTGCCCATGAAACCCGTCTCCGTTCCGCTATAGGCTGACCGTATCCGCAATGCCGGGACGAATGACAACCATGGATCTTGCTGCCCTTCCGATCCTTTCGCTCACCGACAATCCGGCCCGCTTCGCGGCCGAAATCGGCGCGTCGTTCCGCAGTTGCGGCTTTGCGATGGTCCGCGATCATGGCCTCGACCCCGCCCTGGTGGCCCGCGCATGGGCGTTGACTGAGCAATTCTTTGCGCTGCCCGAAGCGGAAAAGCGGTCGTATGCCCTGCCCGGTCTTGGCGGCGCGCGCGGCTACACCCCGTTCGGCACCGAAATCGCCAAGGGTGCCGCCGCGCATGACCTGAAGGAATTCTGGCACGTCGGCCGCGATCTGCCGGCCGGGCATCCGCTGCTGTCGGATTCGATGCCGCCGAACATCTGGCCGGCGCGGCCTGCGGGTTTCCGCGAAACCTTCGCCGAACTTTACGCAGCATTCGACCGGGTCGGCGCCGCCATCCTGTCGCGGATCGCGGTCGACCTCGGCCTTGCTGCAGACTGGTTCGAACCCGCGATCGCCGATGGCAATTCGGTCCTGCGCCTGCTGCACTATCCGCCGGTCGCCAATCCGGCACGCGGCGCGATCCGGGCCGGCGCGCATGAGGATATCAACCTTATCACCCTGCTGCTGGGCGCCGAGGAAGCCGGGCTGGAACTGCTGACGCAGGGTGGCCGCTGGATCGGCGTGTCCCCGCCCCAGGGGGCGCTGGTGGTCAACATCGGCGACATGTTGCAGCGCCTGACCAACCACGTGCTGCCGTCCACCACGCACCGCGTGCGCAATCCGGACGGGATGCGGGCCGGTTGCAGCCGCTATGCAATGCCGTTCTTCCTGCACTTGCGCAGTGATTTCCGGTTCGCCACGCTGCCGCAATGCATCACCGCCGAAAATTCCGATCGCTATCCGGTATCGATCACCGCCGATGATTACCTGCAGGAGCGCTTGCGTGAAATCGGGCTTAAATCGTAATTTCCCATGCAGAGAATACTTTCCGCCACAATGTAACCGGATCGCTTTCTAGGTGTTAACCGAATATCAAGTGTAATCGCCTATTTCCTGTCCTTCGAATGATGGGGA
>JAYVWX010000348.1:0-2245 GCA_043785715.1 Novosphingobium sp.
TGCAGAACATCCCGATCCGCACCGAGCTTGGCCGCCAGATCCGCGATGCTTTCGTGGCTGAACCGGGGAATGTCCTGCTGGCCGCCGATTACAGCCAGATCGAGCTGCGGCTGGCGGCGCATATGGCCGATGTGCCCGAACTCAAGGAAGCCTTCGCGGCAGGTGAGGACATTCACGCCCGCACCGCCAAGGAACTGTTCGGCGAATCGAACCGCGAAACGCGCGGGCGGGCCAAGACGATCAACTTCGCCATCCTCTATGGCATCAGCCGCTGGGGGCTCGCCGGGCGACTGGGTGTTACCGCCGACGAGGCGCAGGCGATGATCGACCGCTATTTCGAACGCTTCCCCGGCATCCGCGCCTATATCCATGCAACGCTGGAGGCCGTGCGCGAACGCGGCTATTCCGAAACGCTGTTTGGCCGCAAATGCTGGTTCCCGCGCATCAATGCCCAGAACGGCACCGAGCGACAGGGCAGCGAACGCGCGGCAATCAACGCCCCGATCCAGGGTACTTGCGCCGATATCATCAAGCGGGCGATGGCGCGGATGATGCCTGCGCTTTCGCACGCCGGGCTCGGCCATGTGCGGATGTTGCTGCAAGTCCATGACGAACTGGTGTTCGAACTGCCCGAAGGCGATGTCGCAGCGGCGAGCGCGGTGATCAGACAGGTGATGGCCGAGGCTGCGGAACCGGCGGTAAAGCTGGACGTGCCACTGGGGGTGGAGATTGGCGTGGGGACAAGCTGGGGGGCGGCGCATTGAAGGAAATCCGCTTGCAAATAATATCAAAAACGGTATAGCGCTTTATGTGGACGGTCGAATATCTTGACGAAAGGGCGAAGGCTGAAGTCGAAGCCTTTCCTCGGGACGCAAGGTCGCGCTTCGAACGGATCGTCGGTCTGATCAAGACCGAGGGTCTGCACAAAATGCGCGAACCTTATGTGAAACATCTCGAAGGAAAGTTGTGGGAGATGCGGTTGAAGGGGCGCGATGGTATCGCCCGTTCACTGTATGTGACGTCGATAGGGAAACGCGTCGTGGTTGTTCACAGCTTCGTAAAGAAGACCGAAAAAACGCCGCGGCGTGAAATCGAACTCGCACTCATTCGTGCAAAGGATGTTAAATGACCCGCAGATTTATTCCGGTCGAGGAATCATTCAACGAATGGCACAAAGACCCTGAATATAGGAAGGAATACAATGCGCTCGAGGATGAGTTTGCGCTCGCCTCGCAGCTGATCGGCGCGCGCGCGCGTGCCAACCTCAGTCAGGCCGAAGTCGCCGAAAGGATGAACACCAGTCAGAGCGCGGTGGCCCGCCTTGAAAGCGGCCGCACCCGGCCATCAACCCGCACGCTGGAGAAGTTCGCCTCGGCGACGGGGATGAAGCTGCGGTTCGTCTTCGAGCCACAAAAGGCAGGGTGATGGCAGGGCTGTCAGAACCGATTGTGAGGCCAGTCGTGCTGCCAGTCGTGCGGCCAGTCGTGCTGTCGGGGGTTGAATCTGGCGTGGGGCCAAATTGGGGAGCGGCGCATTGATTGCCAAACTGGTTTCTTTTCCAAGCCCTTCACTCCGCCCTGCTTTCGCCGCGCTCGCCCTCGCCGCGATCGGCTTGATTGCCGGTGCATGGCTGATCATCGGCACGGTCAAGGAGGAGCGCAGCCAGCGTCTCAGCGCGATAAACAGCGTGCAAATCGCCAGCTCACTGGACGACGTTGCGCGCGATGCGGTCAACGCTGACAACGGTCTGCGCGGCTACCTCATCACGCTCGATCCCCGCTATCTTGCGCCCTACCGGGCGGCGAATTTGCGTTATCGTGCCGATATGGACCGGCTGAAAGCGCTTTACGCGGGCGACAGTGAGTTCCACGATCCCGCCGAACAGGCACTGCTTGCGGACATCGAGCACACGCTCGAAATGAAATTCGCCGACCTCCATGACACGCTGGTGCAGCTTGATCGCTATGACGTGCTGGCCGCGCAACACCGCATGCTCACCTTCGAAGGTGAAGCGACTATGGAGCGGCTGAACACCGAAATCGGTCAGCTGCGCGCGCTCGAACAGCAGCGTATTGATGCCAGCAACAGCCGCTTGCGGACTGCGGAGGCTTGGCTCGCCCCCGAACTGATTGCCCTGCTCGCGCTGGTGGCGATGTCGTCTGGCGTGTCGATGTGGCTGCTGCGCCGCACGGTTGTCGCCGAAGGGCTTGCCGCCAATGCCACTGTGCTGGCGCAAGCGCGCGAC
>JAYVWX010000349.1:0-4481 GCA_043785715.1 Novosphingobium sp.
AGGCGCGATGCCGGCATGAACGAACAGATAGTCGCCGATCCGAATTGAATCTTCGAAATCGCGGATGAAGGCGAGGTCTTCCTCCGGGATGGCCGCGCGCATGAGCTGTTGCGCTTCCTCATGCGTGGCGCTGTTCCATCGCGCCAGGTCAACCGGATAGGACAGCACGGTTTCGCGCCCGCCAAACCGCAAGAAATGGCGCAGCAGATCGAGATCCTCGAAGCAGCGCAGAAACATTTCCTCGTGATTGCCGCAAAGTATTCGCACTCTTCGCCGTGCTGCCAGCGCACGGGCAGCGGCCACGACCGCGGCGCTGTCGGCGCCGCGGTCGATCAGGTCGCCAAGCAGGATTATGGTGGTATTGGCCGGGCCGCGGCTGCGGTCGTCCGCCTCGATGGCGCCGATCAGCGGCAAGAACAGATCAAGACAGCCGTGGATATCGCCGACCGCATAGACCCGTTCTCCGGCCGGCACCGACGGAGCCGGTTGTGCGGCGCGAGGCCGGAGAAGTTTGTGCAGGGTTGTGATCATCAGGCGGTGCCGGTCTGCGATATAGGCCACCGGACCCGCAGTCACAACCGGCGCTCCCGGCTGCAACGCAGTGTTGCTTGGAATCCACACTCGCGGATTGTTCGAGCGGGTTGATGGTTTTTGTATTGTGCAACGCAGCAAAGCCGTGCACCCCCACAATTGCTATTGTGAGATGACACCCGAATGACGAGGTGCTCCGCGCGTGCGCAGGTGGGACGGAGCAACAGTAACCGTGAGGTAATAAATATGCTTACGTCCGTTCGCGGCCTTCTGGCCGCAACTCTTCTTGCTGGCAGCGCATTGGCCGCGACGCCCGCTTTTGCCGATGAGACCGATCCCCCCAGCGACATCACCGTCACCGGAAGCGCCGCTGTCGTCTCGCAGTACCGCTTCCGCGGCCTTTCACAATCCGACAACAAGCCTGCCGTCCAGGCAGCGATCACAGTTAGCCACGCCTCGGGCTTTTATATCGGAACCTGGGGTTCCAGCGCCAGCGCCGGCAATGGCCCGATCAACATCGGCGGCACCGAAATCGACGTGCTCGGCGGCTGGACGCATGGAATTGGCGACAGCGGCTTGACGGTCGATGTCGGGGCGGCGGGTTATATCTATCCCGGCGCACCGCTGGGCAATTACTACGAGATCTATGGCTCGGTCGCCAAGACCTTCGGTCCCGCCACGGCCAAGGTCGGCGTTAATTACGCCCCGAGCCAGGAAGTGTTCAATTACAATTGGACCTCGAACGACCGTCACAATCTCTATGTCTATGGCGATCTCAGCGGCGGCATACCCGGTACCCCGATCACGCTGCATGGCCATCTCGGCCATACCTCGGGCGGGTTCGAATGGGGCAAGAAGTATCTCGATTACAACGTCGGAGCGAGCGTTAAGTGGCGGATGCTGACATTTGACCTTTCGCTGGTCGGAACCAATCTGAGCAGGGACGACATCCGCAATGGATTTTCCAGCTACATCGACGGTACTTGTGGAATTCCGGGTTCCGCCGCCTGCGTCAGCTCGGAGACCAACTACTTCCATCGCATGTCCAAGACCGCCGTAGTGGCGTCGCTTACCGCGAGCTTCTGATCGGATGAAACGAGGGGATGGGCCCGCTCCGGAATACCGGGGTGGGCCGTTTTCGGTTTTGCATTCCATCTGCACTGTCCTAGATATGACAAATGGAGTTGCTGTGACCAAATATCTGCACACCATGATCCGGGTTACCGATCCCGCCGCGACTGTCGGTTTCTTCGAACTGATCGGGCTGGGGGAAGTGCGGCGCTTTGATAATGCCCAGGGGCGCTTCACCCTGATATTCCTGGCAGCGCCGGGTCAGGAAGGCGTCGCCGAGGTCGAGCTGACGCATAACTGGGATCCGGAAACCTATGACGGCGGCCGCAATTTCGGTCATCTCGCCTATAATGTCGATAATATCTACGAGACCTGCCAGCGGCTGGCGGAGGCCGGGGTGCCGATCAACCGTCCCCCGCGCGACGGGCACATGGCGTTTGTCCGCACCCCCGACGGCATCTCGGTCGAGCTGCTGCAGGCGGGCAAGTCGCTACCCGCGCAGGAGCCTTGGGCCAGCATGCCGAATGTCGGCAGCTGGTAGGCTGTCGACGTTCCGTTCTTCAACCCGGGCCATCATCGCCAGCACCTGATCCGTCAGCCACTGCTGCGCCCCAGGCTCGACAAAGCTGTGCGACGCGCCCGTGCAACTGAGTAGCGGCGTTTCGCGGCTTTCCCAGCTGGCAAGGAAGATTTGCGCGGTGCGGTCTCGTTCGGCGAGGAGAAATACCATTTCTCCCTCGAAGCCCGCAATTCCGGCCGCCATCTCCGGGACCAGGCCGGTGGGCGGCGGAGCCGGGGAAATGGCGCCCATCAGGCTGGCGAAGAGCTTGCGCGGCGAGACTTGACCGGTCAGCAGCCGCCGCAGCGCTGCGGGATCGGCCAGCCGGTGCCGGTAATGCTGGCGCAAGGCCTGCGGCGGCGGGGCGGCGGCATCATCCTCGATGGTCCACGGGTTGGACAGGATAAGTCCATCGCAGCCCGCCCCCCCGGCCAGCATCAGCGCGCTCGCCGCATCGCAATTGCCCATGCCGACGACTTGGGAAAGCTGCGGGCAATGGGTGCGGAAAGCCGCGAGCGCTGCTGCGATATCGGGCGCACTGGAACGAAATTCCCCATTAGGTCCATCGCTATCGCCGACCCCGCGCCGGTCGAAGCGCAGTACCGGATAGCCCGCACGGGCGATCCGCGCCGCCAGCTGCGCCTGGCCCGACCAGGCGCCCGCGCGGAGTTCATTGCCGCCGCTGACGATCAGCAGGCCTGTCGCCGCCTCGCCCGCGTCGAGCGTTCCCACCAGCAGCGAGCCCTCGCAGGTGAAGGTGAGATGCCGCCGGCTCATTGCTTGATCCCGATGGCAATGATCGCGGCCAGCGCATCGGCCTGCCCGCGATCTTCGCCGGGTTCAGCCCGCAGCCACAGGCCGCTACCACCCAGCATATCCTGCTCGATGTCCCACACTTCCGCTGCCTGGGTTTGCTCAAGCGCCTGAAATTGACGGAGGAACTCTGCGCCAAGCCAGTAGCCGGAAAGCTCAAGCCCATCCTCCAGGCCTGTCGCCAGCATTGCCTCTTGCGTTTCCGCTAATCCGGCCTCGCGTGATGACACAATCCGGGCGCGGAGAAGCTGGCGCAAGGCGTTGGCGCCGCCAATCGGTGCATAGCGCCAGCCTGGCAGATCGTGCGGCGCCAGCAGCGCACCGCCCCGCACCGCCAGCACATGGCTGGCGCGAAAATGCCGCGCCGCCGCAACCAATGCCGCACGCCAGATTTCAGGTGTCTGACAATCGAGCGGCTGAAGGCTTTCGTTGCAGCCCGGCAGGTCGGGCAGGAAGCTGTCGACCCCGGCATTATCCAGCCGCCGCATGACCTCCACGGTGAAACGCCGCAGCCGGTTGGCCTCCTCGAACAGCGCCGGCACGATCAGCAGCCGCCAGCGGCGGTGCTGGTCGAAACGCAGCGCCATTTCGCCGGACGTCTCGCCGTTACCCAGCGGGCAGGGCCAGCTTGCCGGCTTCATCGGCGGTCCTCAGTCGCGCTTGGCCTCGGCGAAGGCGAGGAGCGAGCCGAAGCTTTCGAGCAGTTCGCCATCGACCTCGTCGTCCTCGATGACGATGCCGAGCCGGTCCTCCATCTCGGTGAGCAAGCCCGCAACCGCCATCGAATCGAGTTCGGGCAAATGGCCGAACAACCCGGTCTTAAGGGTGAACGTGTTGGCTTGGCCCGCCTTGAGGCCGAGTACGTCCGTGAGGATCTTGCGAAGCTGGCAGTCGGTATCGTTGCGCATTGCGATCCCACGTCCGTGGCGGAACTCCGGCGCGCTCTAGCCATGGTTGACCCTCCCGGCAAGGCGGCTGGCGAAAGCGCGGGCGATAAAGGGCCAATTCGCCGGGTGACGGGGCCGCAATATTTCCAGCCGGTAGCGCGGACGGGTCTGTTCCATCCAGTCGCGCTTGTAGGGATCATCGCCGGTGCCGAAGTCGATCAGTGCGACCTGGTCACGGTCGATCGTGTGCGCGAACAGCGCGGCGCTGAGCACGGTGCCGGGGGACAGCGCTTTGGCTGCCTCTCTGTGGGCAAGCTTGTGGATAAATGCGGTATTGCCCTCGACCGTCCAAAGCTGGGCCGCGACGACGCGCCCCTGGGTGCGGGCGATGCCGAGCCGCAGCCGGCCCGCCGCGCCTTCGGCCTCGGCGAAGCTGCGGAGGAAGTCGGGTGAGCCCTCGGCCGGCTTCCAGCTTTCCCGGTAGACATCCTCGAAATCGGCCCAGGAGGCGGCATCGAAATAGTCCAGAATTTGGGTCGCGACTTTGCCCGACTTGCGCCGCAAGGTGGTGCGGAGCGGGCCGGGCCGGGAGTCGAAATAGTCGGAGGATTTGCGGCCAT
>JAYVWX010000350.1:0-2104 GCA_043785715.1 Novosphingobium sp.
ATACCAGTCCATCCCATCGCTTCCTCCATCTTCTCGACAAAGACGGCTGAATCACAAGATGCTGGTATTGCTCAACTACTTTCGGATCGGGCTCTAAGGTGATTCTGTCAATCCGTGATCCCGACCGCTGGTACGACAGCATGCGCGAGACCATTCTCGAATTTATGGAGTTGGGCCTGGCAGGCGCCATTCCAGAAGAGCACCCGATGCGAAACCTGTTACTCTTCATCGCAAGGGAAACATTCGAACTCGATTTCAGCCGCGACAACGTGATCACCGCGTTCAACCGTCACAATTCTGCCGTCCGAGCCAGCGTGGTCCCTGGCCGGCTACTGGAGTTCGAGGTGGCACTGGGCTGGGAACCACTCTGCGCCTTCCTCGGTGTACCGGTGCCGGACGAACCTTTCCCTCGTACCAATGCCCGCGATGAGTTCTGGACGCGCGCCGACAAGGCCAGATCGATGAACGACCCTACCGCTCCTTCGTCGCGCTGAAAGTCAGCTCTGGATTGCGCTCCTGCTGATAACCTACGTCCCACGACGATTTCGCCAGGAACACCGGATCGCCGTCGCGGTCCTTGGCCAGGTTCGACTTGTTGAAATCGGTGAACCCGCGCATCGCCGCATCGCTGCCCTTGAGCCAGCGCGCCGTATCGAACGGGGCGGGCTCAAGCCCGGCGGCGACCTTGTATTCGGCCTCCAACCGGCTGACCAGCACGTCGAGCTGCAACTGACCCACAACGCCGACGATCCACTGCGCGCCGATCTCCGGGTAGAACACCTGAATCACGCCTTCCTCGGATAAATCATCGAGCGCCTTGCGCAGCTGCTTGGTTTTGGTCGGATCCTTGAGCATCACCCGCCGCAGGATTTCCGGGGCGAAATTTGGCAGGCCGGTAAAGCGGACCTCGTTCTTCTCGGACAGCGTGTCGCCAACCCGCAGGGTGCCATGGTTGGGGATGCCGATGATATCGCCCGGCTCGGCCGAATCGGCGATCTCGCGATCCTGGGCAAAAAACAAAATCGGCGAATGCACCGCGATCGGCTTGCCGAGGCCCGACGGCACCAGCTTCATGCCGCGTTTGAAGGTGCCCGAAACCAGCCGCATGAAGGCGATCCGGTCGCGGTGCTGCGGGTCCATATTGGCCTGCACCTTGAAGATGAAGCCAGTGACTTCCGGGCGTTCGGGCGAAATTACGCCGCAATCGCTCGGCTGCGGGCGCGGCGGCGGGGCATGGCGCGCGATGGCGTCGATCAGTTCGGCGACCCCGAAATTCTTCAGCGCCGAGCCGAAATAGACCGGCGTCAGATCGCCGTGGCGGTAGGCTTCAAGGTCAAATTCTGGATAGCCGCCCTGCGCCAGCGCCACTTCGTCGCCGATATGGGCGGGCAGCCCGGGCGCGTCCTCGATACGCCCGAGGAATTCCCGGCTGGGCCCTTCAGGGCGGCTGACCCGGTTCAGCGCGAGATCGAGCACGCCCTGAAATTCCCCGCCCATGCCGACCGGCCAGCCCATCGGGCAGACGTCGAGCGCCAACGCGTCGGCCACCTCGTCCATCAGATCGAATGGCGAGCGGCCCTCGCGGTCGACCTTGTTGATGAAGGTGATGATCGGCACCGAGCGCATCCGGCAGACCTCGAACAGCTTGCGCGTCTGCGCCTCGATGCCCTTGGCGGCATCGATCACCATGATTGCCGAATCGACCGCTGTCAGCGTGCGATAGGTATCCTCGGAAAAATCCTCATGGCCCGGCGTATCGAGCAGGTTGAAGGTGATGCCATCGCGCTCGAACGTCATCACGCTGGACGTCACCGAAATCCCGCGCTGCTGCTCGATCTTCATCCAGTCCGACCGCGCCCGCCGCGCCTGCCCCCGCGCCTTGACCTCGCCCGCCAAGTGGATCGCTCCGCCCTGGAGGAGCAACTTTTCGGTCAGCGTGGTCTTGCCCGCATCCGGGTGCGAGATGATGGCGAAGGTGCGGCGGCTGGACATATTGGGGTTGGCCATAATTCATCCATAATATCGTCATCCTGAACTTGTTTCAGGATCCATCGCGCCTCCGGGAGCGGCAGTGCGTGAGGAGAAATGGATCGATCCTGAAACA
>JAYVWX010000351.1:0-6330 GCA_043785715.1 Novosphingobium sp.
ATACCAGTCCATCCCATCGCTTCCTCCATCTTCTCGACAAAGACGGCTGAATCACAAGATGCTGGTATTGCTCAACTACTTTCGGATCGGGCTCTAAGCCTCAATCGCCGCGGCACCTGCGAACGTCGCGCGGAGAAGTGAATGCAGTAGTGGCACGTTCCACTCACCGCGCCCAAGCGACGGGAGTTTGGTTCCGTTGATTGTGCGCCTGTCAATGCCAAAGGCACTGCAAAAGGAATCACTAGCGCCAATGACCGTCAGATCGTCTGCGAGCAGGAGCACCGGCGCCTTCGACGAGGTGATCAAGGCGACTGCAAGGCTGGTAGCGGCTTCGGGAATAAGGGGCGTAGTTGATTTCATGGCAAAGGCCTTGGGAACCTGGAACTTGCTCGGAAATGCGAAGCTGCGCGGCAGCGGCGGCCAAAATTTCCGCCATCTAAACCTGTCAAAGGCGGTCAGCGAGAGAGCTATACCATTTATTTCCAACCCGCTTGCATCAAATCGACTGTCGGTTTTTCAACCGAACCGATAGCTCGGTCACTGGAAACTGGATGGTGCCGCTAAAGTCCGCTTTTCCACCCTGTTCCGTCGATTTAGCGATCAACAAGGATGGGTATTACGTGTCAAATTTTCAGCACTAGGATTTGTCGGCAGCCTCCGGCGCCAGCTTGTCCGCGACTTTTTCCAGCCGGTCCACCAGCAGGGAAAACTTGTCATCCTCGGGAGGCTTGGCCGACATTCCGCGATAAACCACCGCTGCGATCTCGTCAGCGATCTCGGCCGGATCGAAATCCCCCTCGCCGCGCAGGAAGCGCCAGGTGCTGTGCTCGATCGTTCCGAACACCATGTCCCGCAGCAGGCGTTCAGGCACATCGTGCGAAAATTCGCCGCTCTTAATCGCCTCGGCGAAGAGGTTGCGGATTTGCGCGGTGTAACGGCGATTGATATCGAAGACCGCGGTCTCCTTGTAATCGGGCTTCGGCCGGACTTCGGTCATGACGAACCGGCTGATCGCCGGCCCCGCCTTGATCGTCTTGAGCGAATGCCAGATCAGGTAGCGCAGCTTGTTGTAGGTGCCGCTGAAAGCGCTGACATCGACAAGGTCGGCGAAACTTTCGACGAACCAGTCTTCGGCAACTTTGAGGAGCAACTCCTCCTTGTTCTTGAAGTAGCGATAGACGGTGCCTTCCACGATCCCGGCGCGCTCGGCGATTTCGGAAACGGTTACGCCTTCATAGCCGTTCTGGGCGACGATCTCGCGCGCGGCTTTGAGGATGTCGGCGACCCGGACGTCTTGCGACTGACGGGTAACCACACGATTGCGCCGCTTGCGCACCGTCCCCGTCGTCATCCGTAAGAAGCTCGCGCCAGTGGGTTCGTCTTTGTTCTCATTCGCATTGTTTTCCTTGTCGATAACGCTGGCCCTATTCCCAGGCTTCGTTTTTGGCCAGCTCATCCGAAAGCCCCGCCACGTAGGCCCGGACCTCTTCGGCCTGCCTGGCGTCCATATTGCGCGAAAAGCCGGCCATGCCGCGATCGGCCAGCACCCCGTCGAAGTTCCCGCCCAGGATTGGTAGCAAGTTCGCTCAACCACGCCGAGCCATGTTCGAAACGAGTCAGTTGTCTATTCGTCCCAAGCTCGGTAAGTCAAGCACTGCTGAATATCCCTCATTACGCTCCAAATCAAAATTTCCACACATGAAACAAAGGGTTTCGGAATGCCGAAGCTGGACCACATCGCAATTTGTGTAACCGACCTCGAAGCCGGCCTTGCCTTTTACGGCGACGTGCTCGGATTGGGTGCGCCGGTCGTGAAATGCGTCCCCGAACTCGCCATCCGCTGCGCCTTTTTTCCGGCGGCAGACGGCACGATCATCGAACTGGTCTCGTTCTCCGGCAGCGGCGAACTGGGGCATGGCGATGTCGTGGTGGCGCTCGAAGTGGCGGATCTCGACGTTGCCCTCGCGGATTACCGGGCGAAGGGCCTGCGCGTGTACGACCAGCCGCCGACCGCGAACCTCCCGCTCCGCCGCGGCTGGATAACGAAGAGCAACGGACACGGCACGATCATCGAGTTGTGCCAGCCGGGCGAAGTCGCCGCCTATGTGCGAAGCACCACCGGGAATGTCTGAACGCAAGGGGCCGAGTCCGCCGGGAATCAGGTCTGATGCTGACCGGCGAGCGCGGGCGGCGCGCTGGTCAGCAACCCGTCCCTGATGGCATCGACCAGCTTGAACTTCTGCAGTTTGCCGGTGTCGGTAAACGGAAAGGCATCGGTGAAAAACCACTGGCTCGGCGCTTTGTAAGCGGCGAGGTTGCGGCGCACGAAGTCCTGCAATTCCTCGACGGAGGGCGGTGTTCCCGCAGAGCTGGGCACGATCACTGCCACGACCTGCTCGCCCCAAAAAGGATGCGGCAGGCCGATGACCGCGGCGGCGCGGATTGCGGGATGCTCCAGAAGCAGGTTCTCGACCTCGCGCGGATAGACGTTCTCGCCGCCGCGGATGATCATTTCCTTGAGCCGGCCGGTGATCGAAATAAAGCCGCGCGCATCCATGGTCGCGAGATCGCCCGACCGCAGCCAGCCATCTGACCGCAGGATCATCGCGGTTTCCTCGGCCATGCCAAAATAGCCCAGCATGACCTGCGGGCCGCGCACCCAGATCTCGCCGGACTGGTCGATCGGCACTACGTCGCCCGTTTCAGGATCGGCGATCTTCACCTCGAAATGGGCGATGGGCTGACCGATCGTGCCCGTCACATCGGCTTCCGCATCATCGCGGTGGGTCGAGGTGACGACGCCTTCCATTTCGGTCTGGCCGTAGACGTTGCACAGCGTGCAGCCGAGTTCGGCATGGGTGCGGCGGATCAGCCTGGCCTCGACCACCGATGCACCCGAAATGATATTGGTGAGGCTGCCAAGATCGAAGTCGGTGCGGCTTGGATGCACCAGCACGGCTTCGATCATCGTCGGCACCAGCAGCGAGTAATTACCCTTCTCGCGCTCGATGATGGACATCAGCAGCTCAGGCTCGAAATGCGGCACGACGACATGGGTTGCGCGGTGCATTACAGCACCCACTCCCGCGTGACCCAGGCCGCCGATGTAGAACAGCGGCATCGGACTGACAAACACCCCGCCATCGCGCAGACCGCCGCGTTCGTGGGTCAGCAGCGCCATGTTGGCGACGCCTTCGTGGTGAAAGACGACACCCTTTTGCAGTCCGGTCGTGCCCGATGTGAACAGGATCAGGCAAGGATCGCGCGGGCGCACATCGGGCAGGACAACCGTTTGACCATCGCCAATCCCTGCATCAACGAACGCCGCGAAATCGGCAAAACGGATGATTTTGCGCAAGCAGGGCAGATCGGCGCGGAGCGCCTCGACCTCGGCAAGGCAGTTTTGCCCGCGGAACTCGTCAATGGAAAACAGGCCGGCGGCCCCTGAATTGCCGAGCATATGCTTCAGCTCCCGCGCCTTGCAGGCGGGATTGACGGTGACCAGGACAATCCCGGCGAGCGCGCAGCCGTAAAGCAGCAGTATCCATTCGGGAATGTTGTTGGCGCAGACCGCTACCCGTTCGCCCGGCCGGAAATGCGTGAGCAGGGCAGCGGCGACCCGGTGCGCTTCGGCCTCCAGACCGGCATAGGTCCAGCTGCGCCCGCGCGAACCGTCGGGCAAATATTGGACCAGGGCCGCGCGGTCCGGTTCTGCCGCCGCCGCATCGGCAAGCGCTTGCCCCAGCGTCCATTCGAGATAGGGCCGCGAGGTATCGGCAGGCCAGTAGGATTCTGTCAGGCGGCGCTGTCGATAGGCCTCGGGGCGATAGGCGTCTTGCAAGACGCTACTCCGGGATCAGCACGGCACGCCCGCTGACCTTGCCGGCTTCCAGCAGGTCGAAAGCCAGGCTCGCGTCGTCGAGGGCAAATCGCTGGATGTTCGCGGTCAGGCGACCATCCTGCGCCAGCGCGATAACCTCGGCGAGGTCGCGGTAGCTGCCGCTGTAGGGCTTCATGAACGTCGCTCCCCACGGCAGGCCGATGCTCGACACGATATCGGTTTCGAAGGGCACACTGCCCGCGCTCAGCCCGATCGCCTGGATGGCGCCATAGGGAGCGACAATCGAGGCTGCGAAACGCAGGCTCTGGTCAGTGCCGACAAGGTCGATCACCACTTCCGCGCCCCGGCCTCCAGTGATCGCCAGAACCTCGCCGGCGACGCCGGCGCCATCTGCCCGAAACACAGCGTCCGCCACTGGCCGGGCCAGCGCCAGCGCCTCGTCCGATATATCGAGCGCGACGATTTTTGCGGGCGTCATGATCCGCAGCATCTGGACCGCGAACTGGCCAAGGCCGCCAAGTCCGATCACCACCGCGGTTGTCCCGGGAGTCAGCGCATCCCGGACAAGCCGCACCGAATGGTACGGCGCAAGGCCGGCATCGGCGAGGACGGCCGCGAAAGCCGGATCGAGTTTGCCGATAGCGATGAGCGACGAGGCCGGCACCACGGCAAAGCTCGCCATGCCGCCGTTCATGCTGACGCCCGGCGTTGGCGGAGGCACCTGGCGCGAGCCATTGCCCTGGCACACATTTTCGCGCCCGGCCCGGCAAGCCGGGCAATTGTGACAGGCCCAGCACGGATGCACCACCGCCCGGTCGCCCAGGCTCCAGGCACTGACGCCTTCGCCCAGCGCGGCAACCTCACCGGCAATTTCATGGCCCAGCGTGGTGCCAGCCGGCGTCATCTGGCCGGGATCGTGACGGATGTGCAGGTCGGTGCGGCAAACCCCCGCCGCCAGCACGCGCAGCAGCACCTCGCCCTTACCCGCCCGGGGCTGCTCGACCTCTTCCACCGCGACAAGACCCGGCGTCTTGAGCTTGACCGCCTTCATAGCTCGGTCTTGGCCTCGACCTTGATCCCGGAACCCTGGCAGGCCGGCGCGCAAGAGCCGCCGACGCCAAGCTGCGCATCGAGCGCGTCGTCGTCCGGCGGAGCGGCCGCTTCTTTCAGGATGGCACGGTAGTCATCGAGCGCCAGCAGCGCCGCGCCAAGCGCACCGGCGACTTGCGGATTGCCCGGCAGGATGACCGGCAGGCCGAGCACCTTTTCGATGTAGTGGACCGCCGCACGGTTCTTGGCGACGCCCCCGGTCATCACCACCGGGCCCTTCTTGCCGACCCGGCTGACCAGGCCCAGCGTGCGGTTGGCGATTGCCAAATGGACCGCGCCGAGCACATCGGGCTTGGAATGGCCCTCCGCACGCAGCGAAATGACCTCGGTTTCGGCAAATGTCGCGCACATGCTGGAAATCTTGAGTTCGTTTTGGGCCGCCATCGCGACTTCGCCCATATCCTCAAGTTCGATTTCCATCGCCCGGGCGAGCACTTCGAGGAATTTTCCGGTGCCGGCAGCGCAGCGGTCATTCATCGCGAACTGCGCGACAAGGCCGTTGGAATCGACCGAGATGACCTTGCTGTCCTGCCCGCCGATGTCGATCACCAGCCGCGCATCGGGCACCATCGCCACCGCGCCGCGGGCATGGCAGGTAATCTCGGTGAAGTTCTTGTCGGCGATGTCGAGCATCCGGCGGCCGTAACCGGTGCTGACCGTGCGGCCCATGTCGGCCTGGGTCAGTCCGGCTTGCGCGAGCACGCCTTCGACCGCGGCCTCGACCGCCAAATTGCTGACCGCACCCATGTGGGAAACACATGACGCCACGATGTCGCCATCGAGGTCGACGATCACCGCCTTGGCGGTGGTCGATCCGAAATCAATGCCCATCAGGTGCTTCTTCATCGCCGTTTCCTTTCTTGCCGGTCCGGAGCCCGTCAGGCTGCCGACAACCGCCGCGCGTCGATCGCTTCGAGCATCGCCTCGACACGGGTGTTGACCAGTTCGTCCTTGTAAAATGATTCATCGACGACATCGCCTTCGAACATCGTCGTCTGGATACCGAGCCGCTTCGATGCCGCATCGGCGATCAGGAACTGCGGATTGGTGAAGGCGCGGCAGGTGCGCGAGGCGTGGATCACCATGCCGTCGACTTCATATTTGCGGCACAGGTCCATGATCAGGTCGATCAGGATCGGCGAGCTGTGGTTGTTGGGACAGATCAGATAATTCTGCGCCATGCCCAGCACCGGATCCTGCGGCTTGATCAGGTCAGGCTCCTGCCAGAACGCCATATGCGTGTAACGGCCAGCCACGACTGTCGCGTCATAGCGCGCGAACTTTTCGGCCAGCCAGCCGACCTTGTTCCAGTTCATGATGCCATCGAAGAAAAGGCGATACCGCTCCTTGCGCACAGCCCCTTCTCCGGCTGCCACCCG